>JAOZQC010000195.1:0-1640 GCA_029932425.1 Planctomycetota bacterium
CGCCCGCGCCTTCAGGTCGTAGAGATCCCCCACGATGGTGAAGGCCATGGTGAGAAGGGCTCCCGCCCCCACGCCCTGGACTCCCCGCGCCGCCAGGAAGAACGGCATGCCGGGCGAGAGCCCCACGGCCGCGGAACCCGCCAGGAAGAGGCCGAGTCCCCCCAGCATCACGGGTTTCCGCCCCCGGCGATCGGCCAGCCGCCCGAACACGGGGGTGGTGGTGGTGGAGAGCAGGGCGTACACCGCGAAGGCCCACGAGAACAGGCGCCCTCCCCCCAGCTCCCCCACGATGCGGGGCATCGCCGGGGCCACCGCGGTCACGTCCATGGCCGCGAGGAAGATCCCCCCCATCACCGCCCCGGTGACGAGCCTCCTTCCCCGTCGCGTGATCCCGGCCCTCATGTCCCCACTCTCTCCGAACCCTCCCTCCACCCCGAAGGTTTCCGGGCCCCCGGCGGATCCGGGGGACGGCCCCGCACCCCGGGGGCCCCGGACGCGGCCTCCGCCGGGACCTCCGCCCGCCTCCGCCCCGGGTCCGGGACGGCGGGGTCCGGAAAGGTGAAAAAGTCGTGCCTGTCAGGGATGTTTCCCGGGGGTCCGGAAAAGTGAAAAAGCCATGCCTGTCAGCGATGTTTCATCGCGGTATGATGGACGGCCCCATGCGCATCTTCGCCATCCTCCTGCTCCTCGGCGTCCTGGCCCTTCCCGCCCCGCCCCCCGGCGGGGAAGGCCGCTTCGGACCGGAGTCGGGCGTGGTCACCGTGAACTCCCACGGGGAGGAGATGGAGCGGCTCCTCTCCCGGGCCGGGCGCGCGGAGGCCCGGGGAGAGTGGGCGGAGGCCGTCGCGCTCTACGAGGAGGCGATGGAGAAGGCCCGCGACCAGGTGCGGCGCGTGGGCCCGCGGACCTACCTGGGGATCCGGGAGTACGTGCGGCTCCGGATCGACGCCTGGCCGCCCGCCGCCCTCCAGGTCTACCGGCGGATCGTGGACCCGAAGGTGAGGGAGCTCTGGGAACGGGGTCTGTCCCGGGGCGACGTCTCCGCCCTCGACCGGATCGCCCGCCGCTACCCCCTCTCCTCCCGGGGCGCCCGGGCCCTTCTCGCCCTGGGGACCCGCGCTCTCTCCCGCGGGGACCTCGGCGGGGCCCTCCGCCGGTTCCGGGAGATCCTCCGGCTCTGGGAGAAGGGACCGATCCCGGGCGTCGAGCGGGCGGAGGTGCTGGCCCTGGCGGCCCTGGCCGCCGCCCGGCAGGGAAACGCGATGCTGCTCCGGGAGATGCGGGAGCGGGCGCGGAGCCTCCCCGCCGGGGCGACGGTGAGGATCTCCGGGCGGGACGAGCAGGCCGCCGCCTTCCTCGCTTCCCTCCGGGCCCGCCCCGCGGGCTCCGCGGCCCCCCCGGGCTGGTCCACCCCGGGCGGATGCGCCTCCCGCTCCGGGGGGCGGGACGGGCCGGCCGGCCCGCTGGCGCTCTACTTCGCCTTCGAGATCCCGGGCGCCCAGGCCCCCCCCGGGGAGGATCCCGACCGGGAGACGGCCCCGCCTCCCATCCACCCCCTCATCGCCGGGGGGCAGGTGCTCCTGGTGGGGCAGACCGCGGTCCACTCCCTGGCCCTTCCCCCCCCCCCCCCCCCACCCCCC
>JAOZQC010000195.1:1650-6605 GCA_029932425.1 Planctomycetota bacterium
CCGACCTGGAAGGACATCGACGCCGCCCGCGCCGTCCGTCTCTGGAGCTTCCCTCCGTTCCCGGGAAGCCTGGGGGGGCCGCCCGACTCGGGCCCCGATCAGCCGCCCGTCTTCGCCACCGCCGGGGAGGGTCTCCTCGTCTTTCCCTTCGCCGACGTGAGCGGGCCGATCCTCCCCACGGGGTCCTTCGACGACTTCTCGAGAGAGGCCCTCGTGGCCCTTTCCCTCGAGGCGGAGGGCAAGCTCCTCGACCAGCGGGGCGGGGTGGAGACCGATCCCCGGTGGCGCGACCTCTTCCGGGACGTCACCTTCTGCGGGGCCCCGGTGATCCGGAACCGCCGGCTCTACGTGTCCGCGGTGCGGATGAACGACCACCAGCCGGAGACCCTCGTCTTCCGCTTCGACCTGGAGCCGCCCGGCACCACGATGCGGCCTCGCTGGTGGTCCACGGTCTGCGTGGGCGTCGGGGAATCGGCCCGGCCGGGCCTGGAGCCCCCGGGATCCCCGGCCGCCGCCTCCAGCGTCTCCCTCCGGGACGGCGTCGTCTACGTCTGCTCCAACACGGGGGCCACGGCCGCCCTGGACGCCGAGACGGGAGAGATCCTCTGGATCCACACCTACCAGCCGGCCGAGCGCCCCGAGGCCCTCTATCCCCCGGAGCAGCCGGTGCGGCGCCCCTGGTCCGCCAACCCCCCCATGCTGGACGGGCGGTTCCTCTACGTCACTCCCCGGGACGCGGATCGGCTCCTCATCTACTACCAGCTCCCGGATCCGAGGACCGGATACGTGCTGCACGACCGCATCGGCCGGGACGAGATGCCCTACGGCTTCGATCCCCGGTACCTCCTGGGCGTCCGCCGCGGAGCGGCCTTCCTCGCGGGCCCCAGCCGGGCGCCGGAGGAGCCGCCCCTCTTCGCCCTGAAGGCGGGGCCCGCCTGGACCGCGGCCGGGGACCGGGCCGGGGATCCCCTCCGAATCCTCTGGCGGGCGGAGATCGAGGAGAACGCGCCCGCGGGCCGCGGCGTCCTGGCCGGCGACACCCTCTACTTCCCCACCCGGAAGGGCATCTACCGGGTGGATGCGGAGACGGGGGCCGTCCGGCGGCTCGTGGATCCCGCCTCTCCGCGGGTGCGGAGGCTCACCCGGGGGCTCGGGGTGGCGGGGAACCTGGCCGTGGCCGGCCCCTGGCTCGTCACCGCCGGCCACCGCCTGGTCTGCCTGTTCGGCCCCGCTCCCGAGCGGAAAGACGGGCGGAAAAGCGGCCGCTGACCCGTATGATCCCCCGTGGGATGGAAGGGAGGGGACGGACCGGGGCCGCGGGCCCCGGCTCTCGAAGGAGCCGGTATCCATGAACGAGAAGCTCGAGGGGCAGGATCTGAAGGCGGTGGAGCGCCTCCGCGAGGGGTACGAGACCATCCGGGCGGAGCTCGGCAAGGTGATCGTGGGCCAGGAGCAGGTGCTGGAGCAGCTCCTCATCGCGATCTTCTCCCAGGGCCACTGCCTGCTGGTGGGCGTCCCCGGCCTCGCGAAGACGCTCATGATCTCCACCCTCGCCCGGACGCTCTCGCTCTCGTTCAACCGGATCCAGTTCACGCCGGACCTCATGCCCTCGGACATCACCGGCACGGAGGTGATCCAGGAGGACCGGGCCAGCGGGACGCGGGAGTTCCGGTTCATCCGCGGGCCCGTGTTCGCCAACGTGATCCTGGCCGACGAGATCAACCGCACGCCGCCCAAGACGCAGGCGGCGCTCCTCGAGGCCATGCAGGAGCACCAGGTGACCGCGGGGGGCGAGAAGCACCCGCTCCCGGAGCCCTTCTTCGTCCTGGCCACCGAGAACCCCATCGAGCAGGAGGGTACCTATCCCCTTCCGGAGGCGCAGCTCGACCGGTTCATGTTCAACATTTTCGTGGACTACCCCGAGGAGGACGAGGAGCTCGCCATCATCAAGCTGACCACGGCGGACTACGAGGCGGAGCTCCGAGAGGTACTCTCCGCGGAAGAGATCCGGGAGCTCCAGGAGATCGTCCGCCGCGTCCCGGTGGCGGACCACGTCATCGAGTACGTCCTGAAGCTCACCCGGATGACCCGGGTCACGAAGCCGGAGGCCCCGGACTACATCCGGAAGTGGGTCTCCTGGGGCGCGGGACCCCGGGCCAGCCAGTACCTGATCCTGGGCGGAAAGGCGAGGGCCCTGCTCGAGGGACGGTTCTACGTGTCCACCGAGGACATCCGCGCCGTCGCCCACCCCGTCCTGCGCCACCGGATCATCACGAACTTCGCCGCGGAGGCGGAGGGGATCACGCCCGACCGCATCATCGACCGCATGCTGGAGACGGTCCCCGCCCACGCGAGTGAGGCGCTCTCGGATGGAAGACTACCGGAAGTACTTGGATCCGAAGACGCTGAATAGGATCGCGCGCCTGGACCTCCAGGCGCGGCTCATCGTGGAGGGCTACATCTCCGGCCTCCACAAGAGTCCGTATCACGGTTTCAGCGTGGAGTTCGCCGAGCACCGCGAGTACAGCCCCGGCGACGACATCCGGCACGTGGACTGGAAGGTCTTCGGCCGCACCGACCGCTTCTACATCAAGCAGTACGAGGAGGAGACCAACCTCGTCTGCCACCTGGTCCTCGACGTTTCGGAGTCCATGGACTTCGCGAGCGGGGAGGTCTCCAAGCTCCGCTACGGCCAGATGGTGGCCGCGGCGCTGGCCTACCTCGTCATCCAGCAGCAGGACGCGGCGGGGCTCACGCTCTTCGACGAGGAGGTGCGCGCCAGCCTCCCCGCGGGATCCCACGCGAGCCACATGCGGGCGCTCTTCCACACCCTGTCGTCGGTGGAACCCCGGTCCGGGACCCGGCTCGGTCGGACCCTCAACGAGGTGGCCCAGAGCATCCGGAAGCGGGGGCTCGTGGTCCTCATCTCCGACCTCTTCGACGACGCGGAACAGATCCTCGCCGGCCTCCGGCACCTCACCCACCGCCGTCACGACGTGATCGTCTTCCACGTGATGGACGAGGCCGAGATCGAGTTCCCGTTCGAACGCATGACCCGCTTCGAGGGGCTCGAGAACCTGGGACACCTCGTGGCCAACCCCCGCTCCCTCCGCGAGGCCTACCTCGCCGAGGTGGAGAGCTTCCGCCGCCGCATCCGCCGGGGATGCACCGCGAACCGGATCGACTACGTGCTCCTGAACACCGCCACCCCTCTCGACGTGGCGCTCTCGAGCTACCTGGCCCGTAGGGCGGGCTCCCGATGAGCTCCTTCCTCCACCCCTTCCTGCTCTGGGGCCTGGCCCTGGCCGCGGTGCCCATCCTCATCCACCTCCTGAACCGCCGCCGCTACCGGACGGTCCGCTGGGCGGCCATGGACTTCCTCCGGGCGGCGTTCCGCAAGAACCAGCGCCGGCTCCGCTTCGAGAACCTGCTGCTCCTCCTCCTCCGCACGGCCCTCATCGTGCTCCTGGTCCTGGCCCTGGCGCGCCCCTTCCTCCGGGGTCGCGTGGCGGGCGCCCTCGCGAGCCGGGAGAACCACTACACGATCATCCTCGACAACTCCTACTCCATGGCGTGGAACGAGGGGCTCGAGACGCCGTTCTCCCGGGCGGTGCGGGAGGCGTCGAGCATCCTCTCCTCGATGGAAGCCGAGGACTCGGCCACCCTCTACCTGACGAACGACAACTTCTCCGGCGCCCGGCCCGGCATCCCCCGCGCCGTGGTGCGGGATTCCCACGACGCGGAGAAGCTCCGGTCCCTCCTCGGCCGCCTCCGCCCCTCCCACGCCCGGTCCGGGATCGCGGAAGTCCTGGCCCGCGTGGCGGACGAGCTGCCGGAGAGACGGCCGGGGAAGGAGGTCATTCTCATCACGGATCTGCAGCGCGCCGCCTTCGAGGTCGGTCCCGGGAAGGGGGAGGGCGGAGCTCCGGCGGGGGAGGAGCGCACGATCCGCGACCTCCTGGAGGACATCATCCGGAAGGGGGCGGCCTTCCACGTCCTGGACGTGGGTGCCGAGGGGGCGGCCAACACGGCCGTCCTCGACCTCGCCCCCGCCGAGGACCGCACCCTGGTGGAGGGGAACACCGAGGACTTCATCGCCCGGATCGCCAACTACGGTCCGCGGCCGGTCTCCCTCGACGTCCGCTTCACCGTGGACGGGAAGCAGAAGGGGGCGGTCCCCGTCACCGTGCCGCCGGCCCGTCCCGGGGGCCGGGCCGGGGAAGCGGCGGCCCGCATGTCGCTCCCCCCGCTGCGCGCGGGCCGGCGGGTCATCGCCGCGGAGATCCCCGCGGACGGGCTGAAGGTGGACGACCGGCGCCTCTTCGCCGCGGAGGTCCGCGAGAGCATCCGCGTCCTCGGGGTGGACGGGGACCCCTCCCCCGGGCCGCCCCGCTCCCCCGAGACCCGGTACCTGAAGGTGGCCATCGGACTCATGTCCGACCGCATCGAGTTCTCCGAGGTGGACCACCTGGGCTTCGTGAGCGCCCCGCTCGAGAGCTACGACATGGTGATCCTCGCCAACGTGGAGCGGGTCCGGGAGTCCCGGGTGGCCGCGCTCGAGGACTTCGTCCGGCGCGGCGGGGCGCTGGCCGTCTTCCTGGGGGACAAGGTGGACGCCTCCCTGGCCAACCGGGACTTCGGGAAGGACGGAAAGGGGCTCTTCCCCGGCGTCCTCGATCCCAAGCCGGTGCTCGCGGAGCCGTCCGCCGCCCGGGTCCGCCTCGCCCTGGAGGGGCCGCCCCACCCGCTCCTCACGGGGATGATCGGAACCGCGCCCGACTCCGAGGGGTTCTGGAAGGATCTCTGGCCCCGGGTCTGGGGCTTCTACCGCGTCACCCCCTTCGCGGAGGACCCGAACGTCCGCGTGATCCTGCGGTACACCGATCCTCCCCGGAGTCCCGCGATCCTGGAGAAACGGTTCGGCCGCGGCCGGGTGCTCCTCGTGACCACGAGCG
>JAOZQC010000196.1 GCA_029932425.1 Planctomycetota bacterium
TCGGCCAGGATCAGACTGCCCCCGTCCACGATCTCCAGCGAGAGCGCGAGCTCCACGGTCCGCCCGGGCGGCACCTCCACCTCGCGCTCGATGGGCTCGTAGCCGCTCTTCCGGGTCGCAAGCCGGGCCTTCCCCGGCAGCACGGAGTCGAACTTGAAGCGGCCGGTCTCGTCCGTCCGGACCCGGAAGTAGTCCACGAAGACCTCCGCCCCCTTGACCGGGGCGCCCTCCGGATCCGTCAGCGTGCCCTCGATCCGCCCCAACTCCGCGAGGGCGAAGGGGAGGCGGATCTCGATCCCCGTCCTCTCCCCCTCCTCGGGGACGGTCACCGTCACGCCGGGGCTCGTGAGAAGGCCGAAGCGCCGGTTGAGGAGGTTCCTCAGGTTGGCGGTCACCAGGTAGGTCCCGCCCGGCGCCTTGCCCCGGAAGGTCCCGTCCTTCTCCGTCCTGGCGACCCTCACGAGGTGCTCGAAGCTCACGACCCCCGTCTCCGGCACCTCGACGCCGGGCTTGAGCCGGTAGACGTCCGCCCCCGGGACCGGCTCGCCCGAGCGGTCCCGGACGGTCCCCGCGAGCTCGGACTTGCCGGGGTCCGGACGCGGCGGCGCGAACCTCGAGGCCGGTCTCCCCCCGGGCCGGAATCCCGACAGGGGACCGCCTCTCCCTCCCGGCGCGAACCGGGGGGGCCTGCCCGGACCCCAGTCGCCCGCGCCGGGATCTTCCCGCTCGTAGGACGAAACCTGCTCCTCCGCAGGGGATTCGGGCCCGTCTTCGGAAGGCCGGGCCCCCCCGGGGGATTCGGGAGCCGAGCGGGCGCCATCCTCACCGGCGGACGCGGTTCCCCGGGCCGGGAGGTCGAGGGGCGGTGGGATCTCGGGGACGGGCACCTCCGGGACCCGCGCGTCCGGTAGGGGCGGGGGCTCCGGCGGCGGGGAGAACCAGGAGAGCCCCGTGACCCCGACGACCGCCACGAGTAGCAGCACGACGAGCACCAAGACCGACACCGTGAATCGGGCGCGCTTCCTGTCCACGTTCACGTCCTCCGAAGAAGCTCTGGCGACGCCCTCTTATACGGATCGGCACTGCCGTCGCACGCGTCGTTTCTCAAGGGCACGGGCGCGCTACACCCGCTCTCCCGCCAGGAGGTCGCCGGCCGTCTTCCCGCGCTTCGCGTCGTAGACCGCGACCACCTCGACGACCACGCAGCCCTTGAGGTCCTTCTCCGGCTTCTTCTCGTGGAAGCGGGCGTTGGCGAAGTCGTACTCGGCACCTTCCGTCCGGTAGGCGGCCCGCCCCTTGAACTTGTAGGATTCCGTACCCTCCGGACCGGTGAGGGAGAACGAGACGAGTCCGGTCGCCTCCACGTTCTCGACGGTCTTCTTCATGAACACGTCGCCGACGAGCAGCACCGCCTCCGAGTACCACCAGTACTGGAGCATGGGTACGACATTCGGCCAACCCGCCGGATCGACGGTGGCGAGGTACATGAGGGGTCGCTTCTCGACGAGGGCGCGAGCCTGTTCCGGGATCTTCATGGTTGTGTCCTTCCGGGTTCTCGACGGGAGTCAGGCGGAAGGGCGGCGGTATGCCGGGGCCGCCGCCCGCGTGCGGGCGCAACCACTGCACCCCGGGCGGAGGACCCGTCACAAGCCCGGGAGGTTCTCGGCGGATGTTCGCGAGGTCTTCATGCCGGATGGACTCCGCACGATTCTCGCTCTCCGGCCCGCCGGAGACAAGAGGAAGAGGTCCGGAGACCGCCGGTGCTCCGATCGCCTCGAAAGCGCTGGACGCGGTTCCTCGAGGGCCGAGAATCGGAACCTGCCTGCGCCCGAGGGCCGGGAGCGAACGCGCCTCGGGCGGTCTCATGAACCGAAGAACCGAGATCACGCTGGTCGCGCTTTCTGCCGCGGCGACCTTCGCCCTGTGCGTCCGCCTGGCGGGCCAGGTGCCTCCGGATCGGACGGGCGCGGAGACCCGGCCGGTCACGGACGCGGCCTCCCGCACCGTCCGCGTCCCCGCCCGCCCGCTCCGCGTCCTCAGCCTCTGCACCTCGGCGACCGACACGATCGTCCGGCTCGGGGCGGCGGACCGCCTGGCCGCGATCGAGGAGCACGGCCGGATCGTCCCCGGGAGCGGGGGGGCGACCGTGGTCGGGAAGGGGAGCGCCATCTCGCAGGAGCAGGTGCTGGCCCTGTCCATCGACCTGGCCTTCGTATGGTGGTACCAGGACGACGCGGCGGAGACCCTCGCCCGGCTCTCCGTGCCCATCGTGCGGATGCGCTGCCGGCGGGCGGAGGACGTTCCCGGGATGGTGCGGCTCGTCGGGCGGTGCCTGGACCTCCCCGCCGCGGCGGACCGACTGGCCGGCCAGGTGGAAGCCGCCCTCCGCGACGCCCCCCCCGAGATCGGCGGAAGGCGGCCCGCGCGTGTACTTCGAGCTCTGCGGACCGTTTAGGACCCCATGGGGAGCGGCTCCCACCTCGACGACCTGATCGAGCTGTCCGGCGGGAGGAACGTCGCCGCCCGAGCCGAGGGCAGCGTGCTCTTCACTCCGGAGGAGTTGATCCGGTCCGATCCGGACGTCATCCTCCACGTGGACGGGTTCGCGACGCCCGCGAGCATCGCCGGCCGGCCGGGGCTCAAGGACCTCTCGGCCGTGCGGCGGGGCCGCATTCACGCCATAGACCGGTACTGGCTGGTCCCAGGGGCCTCGCTGCCGGAGTCGGTGGCGGTACTCCGCGCCGCGCTCGAGGGAACGACGAGATGAGCTTCTACAAGGTCACCTACCACGAGCAGCACCGCTTCGCCACGCTCCACAACCACGCCTGCACCTTCCGCTGCCGGGTCTGCAGCTACAAGCTCGCAAGCGGTGCGGACGGACGTCCCGGCCGCCGGCACCCCCCGCCGGAGCGCTTCCTGACCCCCGAGGAGATGAAGCGGGCCCTCCGCGGCGTTCCGGTCGAGAAGGTCTTCTTCATGGGCGGGGAGCCGACGGTGGCGGCCGACCTCCCGGAGATGCTCGACTTCGCGAAGAACACCCTCGGGACCACCACGAGCCTCGGACACACGAACGGCGGCAGGCTCCCGTTGCCGGACCTCGACGGAGCGAACGTCGGCCTCAAGGCCTGGGACGAGAAGGTGCACCTCGAGTACACCGGCCGGAGGAAGGGACCGATCTTCGACAACGTCGCGGCGCCTTCGAGGCCGGGCTCGACCTCAAGGCCAACGTCGTCCTCGTCCCGGGATACGTGGACGTGGACCAGGTCGAGGCGATCGCGGCCTGGCTGGCGAAGCTCGACGCCGGGATTCCCTTCCACGTCGCCGGGTACATCCCCGTCCCCGGGCAGCCGTTCGCGCGGCCCACGGAGATCCACGTGGCCCGGGCCGTCGAGGCGTCCCGCAAGCACCTGGCGAACGTGACCAGCTCCCGCCTGAGCGCCGCCGAGGCACTGGACCTCGCTTCGCGCGACGACCGCTTCGCGACGAGGCGGATCGCCTGATGCCCCCTTCGCCGCGGGCGTGGTGGCTGCTGCCGGTCCTGGCGGCGTCCGCGCTGCTCGCGGCGGCGGCCGCGCTCGCGGTCGGGAGCGTGGCCATCCCCCCGGGCGAGGTCCTGGCGCGTTGCTGGTCGGCGCTCCGGGGAGACCCGTGGGGCGGCCCGAACGACCGCATCCTCCTCTCGGCGCGCCTGCCGCGAATCGTCATGGCGGCGTCGGTCGGGGCGGGGCTCTCCCTCGCCGGACTGGCGGCCCAGGTCCTCTTCCGGAACCCCCTGGCCAGCCCGTACGTCGTGGGCGTTTCCAGCGGGTCCGCGGTGGGGGCCGTCGCGGGGATGATGCTGATCGGGGCCGTGCCGGGGACCACCTGCGCGGTGGTGCCGGGCTTCGGCGTCGTGACCGGGCTCGGGGTCGCGGGTACGGTCTTCCTGATGGCCCGTCGCAGAAGGGACTTCGGCCACGCGCTGCTCCTGGCGGGCATCGCCGTCGCGGCGCTCTGCTCGTCGCTCACCGCGGGCGCCCTCTACCTGGCCGGCGAGAGGCTCCAGACCCTCGTCTTCTGGCTGATGGGCGGGTTCTGGCGGGCGACCTGGCGGGACACCCTGACCGTGCTCCCCACGGCGGCGGCGGCCCTGGTCGTCCTGATGCTGCTCGCCCCCGCGATGAACGTGACCCTGGCCGGCTACCGCTCCGCGCGGGACCTGGGGGTCCGCGTGCGGCATCTCCAGGTGACGCTCCTCGTCGTCCTTTCCGTCACCACCGCCGTGGCCGTGAGCCTGGCGGGGGGGAGAGGCAGAGGGTCCTGGTCGCCCGGGCGCTCGCGCAGAGGGGGCGCGTCCTCCTCCTGGACGAGCCCGCCGCGCACCTGGACGTCTCCCACTGCCTCCTGCTCTACCGCCTCGTCCGGGAGCTGGCGCGGGAGGGCCGGGCCGTGCTCATGGTCTGCCACGACCTCCTGGTGGCGCCCATCTTCGTGGACCGCGCCGTGCTGCTCGCCGCCGGGGAGCTCCGCGCGGAGGGAGAGGTGGCGGAGGTCCTCACCGCCGGGAACATCGAGAGCGCGTACGGCACCCGCGTCGAGGTGGACCGGGGCGTCTCCTCGGTCTCCGCCACGTTCCCCCGAGGCCTCGTGGCCGTCAGTCCACCTGCACGGTGATGCTCCGGCCTCCGCCGCGGCCGGCGGTGACCGCACGCTCGATGGTCCCCGTGGCGGGGATCGCCGTCGGCCCGCCCGTAGCCCGGACGCTCATCTTCTCCCCGCCCGGGAGATCCTCGAAGCGCACCGTTCCGTCCTCGCCGGTCTCCCCCTCCCGGTGTGCGGAGGGCCGCCCGTCCACGGCCGTCGTGACCCGCGCCCCCGCCGCGGGGCGCCCCTCCTCGTCGAGAACGCGCACGAGCAGGGAGGCCGCTCCCCCGGCGGCGGATGCGGGGTCCTCGAGGCCCGGCGGCGGCGTCAACGGACTCTCGGCGGCTTCGGGCGGGCCCTCCCGGTCCGGGGCGACCGAAGAGGGGCTGGGAGCCCTGCCGGAGAGGACCAGGTAGACGAGCAGGCCGGCGATGGCCAGGCCCAGCGACAGAGACGTGCGCGTTCTCATGGGTGACCTCCCTTGCATGGTTGTACGCCCAAAGCGGTGCAGGCGCAGCAAGAACCACGCAAGACCGCCCTCCCGGCTCACCGGAGCGTCAGGGGGCGGAAGCCCTCAGCACCTGCAGGAAACGCCGGCAGCGCTCACCTGCGCCGACGTATACTGGCGTGTCGCGTCGGTCTTCCACGCGTTCGGCCGAGAGACCCCGCCGGAAGGGAGGAATCCATGGAATGGATGACCGGCCTCCCCAGAAGGGCGCTGCGGTTGGCGCCGCCCCTTCTCCTCGTGATCGTTGTCGCCATTGCGCCGCCGCTTGCCGGCAGGGTCGCGGGAGACGAGGACCGGCCTCCCGAACCGGCGCCCGCCGAGGCGGCGCCCCGCGAGCAGCCGCTCTTCACGCTGGCCCACCTGACCGACCCCCACTGCATGACCACGAAGGTCAACCGCGTGAAGCGCCCCGAAGGCGAGCTCCGGTACATCCTCGGTCTCAAGGTCGACCACTGGAAGGACCTCGTCAACTCCTTCGACGTCCTCGCCGGAACGGTGTCCTACCTGAACGACGTGGTCAAACCCGACCTCGTGGTGGTCACCGGGGATCTCACCGACCGCGGCCGCCCCCTGAAAGACATGGAGAAGGTCAAGACCGTGCTCGAGAAGCTCGAGTGCCCCTACCACCCCGTGATGGGCGACCACGACCTGGGCAAGAGCGTCGCCGCGTTCGAGGAGGATCGAAACGACAACTTCTACGTGAAGGTCTTCGGGAAGCGCTGCTACTCCTTCGACGCGAAGGGCTGGCACTTCTCCGTGGTGGGGATCTACCCGGACGACGAGGAGCTCGCCTGGCTTACGAAGGACCTGGACGCGAACGCCACCAAGCCCACGGTCTTCTGCACCCACCGGCTGGTGGTCTGCCCGGAGATCATCCGCCGGGCGGCGAAGCGCCACGTGGAGCTCCTGATGGTGAGAGCCGAGGAGGTGAAGAAGATCCTCGCGGCTCGCCCGTCCGTCGTGCTGGTCCTCTCCGGACACTGCCACCTCCACATGCAGCTCAACGAACCGGGGATGGAGACCGCGTTCCTGTCCACGGAAGCCCTCGGCGAGATCCCGCACGAGTTCCGGCTCATCCGGTTCTTCGCGGACCGGGCGGAGATGGAGTTCCACCGGGGCGAGACCGCGGAGAAGATCGGGGAGGGCGTCTGGACGAAGAGGTCCGCCAGCACCTCCGAGTTCCTGAAGGCGCCGCTGGCGGCGCTGGCGAAGGCGAACCTCGAGAAGGCGAAGGCTCTCCTTACGGAGGCGAAGAAGCTCGAAGGCGCGGGAAACCGGAAGGAAGCGATGCAGACCTACCGGCGGCTCGCGAAGACCTTCCCCGGCACCGAGCCCGCGGCCGCCGCGGTGCGGCGCCTGGCCGAGCTGATGAAGCGATCGGGGGACTGATCCGGAGGTCCCCCGGGTGGAGGACGGCGTGCTCCGACGAATGCTGCTCGCGTGGTCGCTTGCGGCGGTGCTCCCGTCCG
>JAOZQC010000197.1 GCA_029932425.1 Planctomycetota bacterium
TGCCAGGGCCCGGGCCACCGGGGGGGGCACCAAGGCGGCCACGTCCCCCCCCGAGAGAACGATCTCCCGGATCAGCGTGGAGGAGAGGAAGGACCACTCCAGGGCGGGCGCCACCCACACCGTCTCGATCTCCGGCGCCAGGTGCCGGTTCGTGAGGGCCATGCGGTACTCGGCGTTGAAGTCGGCGGTGTTGCGCACCCCCCGGAGGATCGTGTCGAGACCCCGGGCCTTCATGTGCTCCACGGTGAGCCCCCGCACCGCCTCCACGGTGACGTTGGGCCACGGCCGCACCGCCTCCTCGAGGAAGGCGAGCCGCTCGTCGAGGGCGAAGAGCGCGTCCTTCCGGGGGTTCTCCGCCACGAGGACCACGAGTTCCCGGAACAGGCGGCTGCCCCTCGCGATCACGTCCAGGTGTCCGTTCGTCACGGGATCGAAGGTTCCCGGGTAGGCGGCGCGTGCCATGCGTGGGGTCCCTCCCGTCATCGGTACCAGCGCATCCCCGCGAAGTCGAGCGCCCGCTCCGACCTCCGCCGGCGCTTCCAGTCGAAGAGGAGCCGGGGGGTGATCCCCACCATGAAGCTCGTGTCGCGTTCCTTGGCGTTGTGCCGGAACTGGAACTCCAGCACGAAGTCGTGGAAGGCGCGGCGGAACACGAGCCCCGTGGTGAGCGTGTCGCTCCGCATGAGGTTCACCTGCTGGAAGACCCGGGCGCTGTAGGTGCGCGTCAGCGCGAAGTCGGCGGAGGCGGTGACGAGGGAGGAGTCGCCCTCGATGGCCCGGTGACCGAGGTAGAGCGAGAGATCCGGTCCCGCCTCGTAGCGCAGCCCCTCCGAGTAGGTCTCGAAGCGGTCCGTCTCCAGGTCGTACCAGGCGTTCCCCACCAGGAAGAGGTCCGGGCGGAGCTCCGCCCGGAGGTCGGCCAGGAGGGGCCCGAACCCCTTCCGGTCGATGGCCCGGAACTTCTCCTCCTCCGGCAGGAGGAGCGAGGAGATCCCGAGGCCCCACTCCTCCCGGAAGTGGAAGGGGGCGGGCCGGGCCCTCCGGGCCTCGGGAAAGAAGAGCCCGCGGATCTCCAGGTCGATCCAGTCCACCACCGCCCCCCCCCGGCGGGTCTGCAGCCGGTTCCGGACGCGGAGGTCCACCGCCTGCACCTCGGAGAGGTCGTCCTCGGGGTCCTGCACGAACAGGTCCCCGGCCCCGCGCACCGCGAAGCGGTTCGCCCACCCCGCGCTCACGTCCACCACGTGGCGGAGCCCGTCGAGCAGGAGGGCGTCGGAGGAGACCTCCGGGAACACCCGCCAGAAGTCCACGGCGGCGCGGACCCCGGCGAAGAGGTCCAGGCGATCCGCGTCCTGCCGGGCCCGGTAGCTGGTGAGCCCCGCCCCGAACTCCGGCACCAGGCGCACCGGCCCCGCGGAGAAGGGGAAGGAGAGGCGTCCCCGGGCGAGGTAGCGGTCGGTGAGCACGCCCCGCTCCCCCTCCCGGTGATCGAACACCCGGAGGACCTGCGCCGCGGCGGCCTCCGCCGAGAGGCTCGCCGCCACGGGCAGCCCCCCCAGGCGCTCGGCCAGGGGAAAGTCCACGAGGTCGAAGGCCAGCCGCGGCCGGTACTCCGTCTGCGTCTGGAACTCGTTCGCCCGCCACCTCCCCGTGAGGGAGAGGGCGGTGGACCCCCGGGACCAGGAGAGATAGCCCACGTCCTCCTGGGCTTTCCCTTCCTTGTCCACGGAGGGGAAGTACTCGGGCAGAAAGCCCCGGTCGGAGATCCAGGAGATCTCGCCGAGGCCCACGAGGCGTCCGCCGTAGAGGTCCCGGGACAGCACCTGGCGGTGGCGCCACCAGAACCGCCCCCGGTCCCGGCGGGGCACGGGGAGATCGGTGACCCGGTCGCGGTCCTCCCGGTCGCGCTGGTAGAACCCCCCCACCTCGCCCCGCGTCCCCCCGTCCGCGTAGAGGATGGAGAGCCCGAGACCGGGCCCCCGCCGGGCCCGGTAGACGGGGGCGACCTCCCAGCGCCCCACCGTGCGCTCCGCCTCTCCCGTTCCCACCCGGATCGGGGTCCCGAGGGAGAGCCCGCTGAAGAAGCCGTACTTCGAGGAGTTCCCCAGCCTGACGGCCCGGATCGGCTCGAGGCCGATGTCCGTGGCCCCGTACAGCCAGGGGAACCACAGCACCGGCAGATCCCCCACCCGCAGGACGTTCCCGGTGGAGGTGAAGGAGTACTCCATCTCCCGGCGGGTGAGCGTGATCTCGTCCACCCGGATCTCGTACTGGGGCTCGGCGTAGGGGCTCGTGGTGATCCGCGCGTCCCGGGCGTGCAGGCGGTCCTTCGCCGTCTGCACCAGGCGCTCCGCCCGGAGCACCAGGGGGATCCGGGGGTGACGCGCCGTGGCGAGCACCTCCCCGGTGAGCTCCGCGTGGAGGATCACCGCCCGGTGGGTCGTGAAATCGAAGTAGAGGCGGCGCGCCCGGATCGTCTCGCGGCCCCGGCGGAACGTCACCTCGCCCTCCGCGTAGAGCTCCCGGATCACCGGTCCCAGGATCTCCTCCGTCCCCGGGCGGGGGACCTCCGCCCCGGCGGGTTCTTCCTTCCCCCCGGCCGGCGCTCCGCGGGACTCCTTCTTCCGGCCCCGGCTCTTCCGGAACTCCCGGTACCGGTCGGAGTCCACCCACATCACGACTCCCCCGTCCTCCACGTGGAGGGAGAACTCCCCCCGCTCCACCCGGATCCGTCCCGAGAGGGCCACGACTCCCGTCTCCTTCGCGAGGTCCTCCCGCCCGTAGTCCGCCTCCACGACCAGGGAGGGGGTATCCCCCTCCGCACCGAGACCCGACGCGGCCAGGAGCAACAGGACGGAGAGCGTGGAGAGAGGAGTGCGCATGGGCCCTGGGGAGACAGGATGCGGTTTCCCTTCCCGTTCCGCAAACGGAAACGCCGCAACCCCCGGCGCCGCTCTCCGACCGGGTTCCCGGAGGCACCGTGCATCTCCTTCCCCTCCTCGCCGTCTCGCTCGCGCTCGGGTTGGCCGCGGGCCGCCCGGGGGCGGCGTTCCCCGTCCTGGCCGCGAGCCTCGCCGCCCGCCGGGCCCGGCCCGCGCGGGCTCCGGCCCTGGCCTTCCTCCTCGGCGCCCTCCTGGCGGCCGCGCCGTCCCCCTCCCCGCTGGCCCGGGCCTTTCCCCGCGGCCGGGACCTGGTACGGATCCGCGGCACGGTGCTCGAGGGGCCGGACCCGCCCCGGCGGGGGAGCTCGCGCCTGGTGCTGGCGGTCCGGGAGGTCGAGGGGGTGAAGATCCCGGGCCGGGTGGCGGTCCTGGCTCCCGCCGGGTCCCCCCTGCCCTCTCCGGGGGCCCGGGTCACGGTCACCGGGCGCCTCGTCCCTCCCCGGGGTCCGGAGAATCCCGGCCAGCTCGACCCCCGCCTCCGCCTCGCCCGGCGGGGCATCTCCCACCTCCTGCTCCTTCCCGCGCGGACCTCGCTCCGCGTCGACGCGCGCGCCTCTCCGCTCTCGCTCCGGGCCCTCGCCCACCGGTGCCGCCTGGCCCTCGAGAAGCGCCTGCGGCGAAGCCCCCGGCGCGCCACGGCGGCCGTCCTCCAGAGCCTGCTCCTCGGGCGGAAGGCCGACCTCCCTCCCCGGGTGGTGGACGCCTTCCGGCGCTCGGGGACCGCGCACTTCCTGGCCGTGTCGGGGCTGCACGTGGGGCTCGTGGCCGCGGGTCTCTGGCTGCTCCTGCGCCCCCTCCTTTTCCCGCGCCGGGCCGCCGCCCTCCTCGTGGCGGCCGCCGCCCTGGCCTATGCGGCGGTGACGGGCCTCCGTCCCCCCGCGTTCCGCGCCGCGCTCCTGGTCCTCGGGGCGGCCGCGGCCACGGCCCTCGGCCGGCGGCCCCGGCCGTTCCCCTTGCTCGCCCTCGCCGCCCTCGTGATCCTCGCCCTCGATCCCGCCGCCGTGTTCGATGCGGGCTTCCACCTCTCCTTCACCGCGGTCATCGCCATCCTCCTCCTCGCCCGGCGCATCGAGGACGGACTCTTCGCCCGCCGGAAGCTCCTGGCCCGGTTCACCGTCCCCCGGGAGCGCCCGCTCCCCCTCCGGCTCCTGGAGCGCTACGCGATCCGGATGGTCCCCGTCTCCCTCGCGGCCTGGCTGGGCACCGCTCCGCTGGTGCTCCACTACTTCGGGACCCTCTCCCTCCTCGTCCTCCCCGCGAACCTCCTGGTGTTCCCCCTGGTGGCGCTGCTGCTCCCCCTCGGCCTGATCGCGGGGCTCACGGGCTTCCTCCTCCCCGCCGTTCCCCTCGCCCGGGCGCTCGTCACGCTGGTGGCCGGGCTCGCCTCGCTTCCCTGCGCTTCCGTCACCGTGCCGCCCCCTCCCCCGCCCGCCCTGGCCGCGTTCTACGGTCTTCTCCTTCTCCTCGCCCGGCGGCCGCGGATCGGGCTCCGCACCCTCGCCCTCCTCGTCCCGGCTCTCGCGGGGCTGGCCCTCTCCGGTCCGCTCCTCCGCCGTCCGCCGGCCTCGCCCCGGCTCACCCTGGTCTCCGTGGGTCCCGGTCTCTGCGCTCTCGTGGAAACGCCGGAGGGGGGGATCCTGCTCTACGACCTGGGCTCGCGCCGGCCCCTCGTCTTCTCCCGGGCCGTGCTTCCCGTGCTCCGCCACCGGGGCATCCGGCGGATCGACGCCCTGGTGCTCTCCCGGTCCGGCCCGGAGCACGCGAGCGGGGTCCCCGCCCTCCTCGCCCATCTCCCCGTGAGACGGGTCTACCGGCCCGGCGACCTGCGATCCCGCGACGTCGTTCCCCTGCCCGGCGCCCGGATCGACGTTCTCTGGCCGCCCCCGGGGATGCCGGTCGCCGGCCCCGACGCCTCCACCGTCCTCCGGGTGAGGATGGAGGGCCTCACGATCCTGCTGCCGGGCGACCTCCGGAGCGCGGGGATCCGGGCCCTCCGGGAAGCCGGCGGGGACCTCCGGGCCGACGTGCTCGTCCTCCCCCGCCGCGGCCGTCCCGACCCCGCCTCCTCCGCCCTCCGGGAAGCGGTCCGGGCCCGTCTCCTCCTCGCCAGTGACGGCCGGGGGGACCGCCTCGATCCCGCCTGGGCGGGAGCTCTCCGCACCTCGCAGAGGGGTGCGGTCACGGTGACGCCGGGCCCCCGGGCGGAGTGCTTCCTCCCTCCCTGACACCCGGGGTCCCTTCCCGGCCTTCCCGATCCCGGAGCCGCCGGAGCGTCCGGGCGCGAGGGGTCCGGATCACCGCGCCCCCGGATCCCCTCCTCCCCCGCAACCCCGGTAGATGCCCGCGCGGGCCTCGTCGAGCACCCGGCGCAGGGCCCGGGCGAGCGCCCGGACCACCTCCGCGACGGTCCGCTCCCGGGCCCGCTCCTCCTCCCGGAAGCGCCGGTGGAACACCCGCTCCCCGTCCCGGGTGCGGATCACCTCGAAGGTGATCTCCACCACTCCGTACCAGGCGTCCGCCCGGTCCTCCTCGTCGAAGCGGTGGACGTAGCCGCCCAGGACGTAGTCCGCGAGCCCCACGTCCTCCACGAGCAGCACGCTCCGGAAGACGCCCGCGGCGGCCAGGTCCTTCTGCACGGCGTCATGGACCATGGCGGCCACGGACTCGGCCCAGCGGCGGTCCACCCAGTACCCCACCTCCACGTCGTCCTTGCGGTAGAGGATGCCCTCCCGGTCCAGGACGCCCGCGGCGGCGAAGGGCCGCACGGCCAGCGAGCACGGCAGGGGAGGACGCGACCACGCGCCGGACTCGAGGCGCACCTGGTAGAGCCGCGCTTCCGGCGCCTCCGAGGACCCCAGCGAGAAGCAGGCGGGCAGCAGCACCGCCGCGAGGAGAATCGCCTTCCGGGGACTCATCGCTCTCCCTCCCTCCGGCCGGTCCGAGGCCCCCCGAAGATCACGCGCGAGGGGTCCTCCCGGATCTCGCGGGACAGGAGCTTCAGGTTCCGCGAGAACGCCGCGAAGTCCGTGAGGATGCGCATGAGATTGCCCCGGTTCTCCGCCACCCCCACCCGGACCTCCGCCAGGGTCCGCCCCACCCCCCCGCCGATCTCGGACACGCTCGCCTCGAGGCTCCGGATGGCCTTCTGGAGAGTGAGGAGCGTTCCCTTCACGTCGGCGGAGGCCACCGCCTCCTCCGCCCGGGCCAGGACGGACTCCGCCCGCTCGAGGACCGCCGTGACCCGGGCGGGGAGTGCCTGGATCCCGGGGGAACGCACGTAGTCCCGGATCGCGTCGAGCGCCTCCTTGGCGGAGCCCACGGTCTCGTCGAGCCGGGTCCGCAGCTCCTCGGTGAGGGTTCCCAGATTCCGATCCAGGCCCTCCATGGCGATCCGGGCCGCCGCCGCGCCCTTCCGGATGTCCTCCACGGTGGCGGAGAGCTCCTCCCGGTTCTCCCGGAGGAAGCGGTTCACCTCCTTCACCACCCCGCCGAGGTCCGCGATGGTGTCGAACAGCTCCACGGTGATGGACGCCTTCGTGGGGATCACGGACTCCGGGGGAAGGGCCCGCGCCCCGCCCGCACCGCCGGGGGGAGGGACGTACTCCAGGTCGAGGTAGTTGATCCCGGTGATCCCCTGGGGC
>JAOZQC010000198.1 GCA_029932425.1 Planctomycetota bacterium
GAGGGGAGCATCGCACGTGCTGTCGCCACCCGCCTCGGCGCCCGGTCCATGATCGCCGAGACCACCTCGAAGGACCACCTGGCGGTCCGGATCCGACACCACCGCTTCCTCGCCCACCGCCTGCTCCGCGAGCTCGGCATGCTGCCCCGGGACCTCTCGCCCTACACGATGTTCGGCGGGAAGCGACGCCGCGGCGAGATCCGCGTGGCCCTCTACAACGGGCCCGGCACCGGCCCGAAGAGCGCCTGCGCCGTGGAGCGCTGCCTCCCTCCGGGCGGCCCTTTCCGGCCGCGCCGCATCAGCGCCCCCGGCATCCGGGCGGGCGCCCTCGCCCAGTTCGACGTGGTGGTCTTCCCCGGCGGCACGGGTTCCGGGACCGCGAGATGCCTCGGCCGGGACGGGAGGAGGGCGGTCCGGTCCTTCGTGAAGGCCGGAGGCGGCTGCCTGGGCGTCTGCGCCGGGGCCTACCTCCTGACGCGGCACTACGCCTGGTCGCTCCACCTCCTCGACGCCCGGGTCCTGGACACCGAGCACTGGGCCCGGGGCCGCGGGACGGTGACGATCCGGCTCACGCCGGCGGGCCGGAGGCTCTTCGCGGAGAAGCGCACGGAGGTGAAGATCCTCTACCACCAGGGACCCCTTCTCGCCCCCGGGAAGGATCCGGCGATCCCCGACTTCGAGGTGCTCGCCGAGTACCGGACGGAGGTGGCGGAGAACGGGGCCCCGAGGGGGGTGATGATCGGGGCCGCGGCCCTGGTCCGGGGCGCGTTCGGAAAAGGCCGCGTCCTGGCCATGAGCCCCCACCCCGAGAGCACGGAGGGCCTCCACGCCTACCTCCCGCGGGCGATCTCCTGGCTGGCGGGTACGGGGGCGGCCGTCCCCCCGGGAGGGCGGGCGGCCGGCCGCCCCGCCCGCTGACGGCCCGCGGGGAGGACCGTCGCCGTCACGAGAGTGCGCCTCCGACCGGATCGATCCCTCCGCACCCGCGGGGGGGAGGCGACCGTCCGGGCCCGGGCCGCGGTTCCCGCCGCGGAGGCCGCATCCATCCCCGCCTCCCGGCCGAGGGCGAGGTCATCGCAGCAGGAACAGGACCGTCACCTCCGTGTCCTTGCCCGCAGGGACTTCCGTCTCGGTGGAGGTCTCCCCCGTCTCCCGGTTCACGTAGACCATGGAGAAGCTCACGTGGCGGGCCGCCTCGGGTCCCCTGATCCGGTAGATGATCGGCATCCACTTCGCGGCGAGCCTCCCGTACTTCTCCGGGTTCCGGACGACCCTCTCGGCCAGGCCGCCGCGGAGCATCGGCGAATCCGGATCCAGCGGCAGGTCCTTTCCCTCGAGCGTCAACACCGTCCGGGAGACGACCTTCCACGAGCCTTCCTCGCGGCGTCGATCGGTGTCCGTCCTCGTCGCCCGGAAAGCGACGACCCGCTCGTTCTCCCAGTCCACCGTGGCCGTCACCGACGCCACGGTCTCCACCGTCCCCTGCCTGCTCTTCCAGGAGCCGGTGAAGGTGTGGTCCCGAAAGGCTCCCACGGAGTCGCAGCCGTGGTTCTCGGACCGCTTCCCCCCGCCGTCCGGATCCTCCCGCCGGAAGGTGAGACCGACGCCGCATCGCCGGAACGGGAGGGTACCGACGGGCTCCCTTCCTTCGGGCCTCTGGGTCAGGAGGACGTAGCCCCGGCGCCAGGAGGAGAGAGCGCCCGAGGGCTCGCGGTCCCCGCACTTCACGAAGTCCACGGGGATCGAGTGCAGGATCCTCTTCCCGACCCGGATGCGGACATCATAGTGAGTGGCGATCTCCGCGGGCGTGTCCGCCGCGTCGGGATAACGGTGATAGTTGCGGATCCACAGCCCCGTCTCCCGCTTGCTCCGAAACGCCTCCGACCAGGTGTAGCGGTCGAGGACCTGGAAGACGGCCCGCGGGCCGTTCAGCACGTTCCAGGCGATCGGGGCTTCTTTCTCCAGGGGCGACCAGAGCTCGGTCACGATCCGCTCGTTCTTCTCTCGGGCCTCCTTCCGCCACTTCCGCAAGAGCTTCGGGTCGAGGTGCAGGTCGATGATCCGCGAGCGGGGGGTGAAGTCGGTCACGTAGACCCGCGCTCCCAGCGGCTTTCCCGCGACACTGGGGATCCCCGCGTGGTCGCGGAACGTGTCCAGGCCGTGGTAGCGGGTGACCTCGTAGGTCACGCGCCGGTTCGGGAGGATGTCGGCCTCCGTATCCAGGAGCCCCCCGGCAGGGTCGAAGCCGGAGCCGATCGTCTCGTGGCCCGCCCTGGGATCGACGATCACCTCGTCGGGATTCAAGGGCTTCGCGCGGCAGCGCAGGCTGTACCGCTTCCCGTAGTCGGTCTGCGGTCTCGCGAAACGGATCACCTCCTCCAGACCCTCGAGGCCCGCCTGGTAGGCGTCGAAGAACCCGGCTCCCTGCGGGTCCCGCCGGTGGTGCTCCAGGGCGGCCAGCAGCAGGCATTCACCGCGGATCAGCAACGCCCTGAGCAGGAGGGGGCCGGTCTCGTCCCGCTCCGTCGGAATCGACGCTCCCCGGTAACGGTCGAACCTGCGGGCCAGGGCCTCCCACGCTCCGGCCGGGACGGTCTCCCCGCCCTGCCTCTTCACATACCGGGCCTCGAAGCGCAGGAAGTCCCGGAGAATCTCCTCCTCGCTGAACCGTTCTCCCGTGGGTTTGCCGATCCCCGGTTCCCCCCCCGGGGAGCCCCTCGCCGCCGCCAGGAGAGCCGTCCCCAGCGCCAGGACCCAGATTCCCCTCCTCGCCGCGCCCGGCGCCCGCCCGCGCCGGCGCCCGCCTCCTTGCCCGCCGGAACCCGTCCCCATGCCGCATCCTCCGATCCCCGTGCGCCGCCCGCCGTTTCCGAACCCGCAGCGTCCGCCCTTCCCCGCTCGATTCCGCCGGGAGCAGGGAGGGCCCATACCGCGCCCGTGCCGGGGCGTCCATGCCTCTCCCCGGAGCGGCCGGGCCCCGCCGCGCCGTTCGGATTCCCGGCCCGCGGGACGTTCGCGCGCCTTTCCTCCCTTTCCCGCGACCCGGCCGCGGATGGCGCATATCATGGCGGCCCCTGCTCTCCGGGAGGTCGCCCGTGAAACGTCTCCTCGTCCCGCCCGCCCTGCTCCTCCTCGCCGGCGCCGTGCTCGCCCAGGGCCTGCCGCCCGCCGCCGTCCGTACCGGGAAGGTCCGGAAGGAGAAGGTGAGCGAGACGGTGACCGGGGTGGCCACCGTGGAGCCCTGGCTCCGCACCGAGCTGGGCGTGGAGAGGGCCGGCCTCGTCTCCCGCTACCCCCTGCGGGAAGGGGACCGGGTGGAGGCGGGGAAGACGGTGGTCTGCGAGCTCCGGCGGACGAGCCTCGAGATCGACCTCGCGGAGGCCCGGGCCCTCCTCGCGCGGGCGGAGGCGGAAGCGGCCGCCGCGGTGGAGACCGCCCGGGCCCTGAAGGAGGAGAAGCGGGCGCTCCGGGACCGCGCGGAGAAGGAGCTCGCCCGGGTCCGCAAGCTCTTCGCGGAGGGCGTGGTCACGCAGGCGGAGCTGGACGGGGCGGAGGCCGAGGCCTCCGCCGCCCGGTACCGGCTCGCCCGCGCGGAGGAGAGCTTCCGGCTGGCCGAGGAGGGCGCCGACCCGGCCTCGAAGGCCCGGGAGGCGGAGGTGCGCCGGGCCCGGGCGCGCCTGGACCGCGTGCGGGACGAGATCGCCAAGACCCGCGTGGTCTCCCCCGTCACGGGCTTCGTGGTGCGCCGCCTCACCGAGGTGGGGGAGTGGGTGACCCCCGGCCGGTCCGTCATCGAGATCATCGCCCTGGACCCCGTGCTCGTCCGCGTGGGGGTGAACGAGAACGCGATCCGCCACCTGGCGGTGGGGGCGCCCGCCACGGTGACCGTGGACGCCCTCCCCGGCCGGAAGTTCGCGGGAAAGGTGCGGTTCCTGGTCCCGGAGGCGGATCCGCGGACGCGGTCCTTCCCCGTGCTCATCGAGGTCCCGAACCCGGACATCGCCCTCAAGGCGGGGTTCTTCGCGCGGGTCTCCATCCGCTCCCGGGAGGAGTTCGAGGCCCTCACCGCGCCCAAGGACGCGGTGGTGCTCGGTCCCCGGGGACCCCTGGTCTACATCCTCGGTCCCCCGGACGAGCAGGGCCGCCCCCGGGCGGTGCCCGTGCCCGTGAAGACGGGCCTGGAGGTGGGAGGCCGCGTGGTGGTGGAGGGGAAGGGACTGGCGGACGGGACGGTGGTGGTGACCACCGGCAACGAGGCCCTCCGGCCCCGGCAGCCCCTCCTCCTCGAGGGCGGTCGATGAAGCTCGTCGAGTCCTCCATCCGCTACCCCGTCACCGTCCTCGTGGGCGTGATCCTGGCCGTCCTCTTCGGCCTGATCGCCCTCCTCGGCATCCCCATGCAGATGGCCCCCACCGTGGACCGGCCCGTGATCACGGTCACCACGCGCTGGCCGGGCGCCTCCCCGCGGGAGGCGGAGGAGCAGATCACCGACAAGCTGGAGGAGGTGCTCAACTCGGTGGAGGGTCTGAAGGAGATCCGTTCCACCTCGAAGGACGGGGAGAGCCGGATCACCCTGGAGTTCGACTGGGGGGTGGACAAGGCCGCCGCCCGGGTGGACGTCTCCGAGAAGGTGGGACTCGTGGGGGACCTGCCCGACGAGGCGGACAAGCCGGTGATCCAGGCCACCAGCTCCGACGAGGAGGACAAGATCGCCTGGATCGTGGTGGAGTCGGAGATGCCCGTGAACCGGGTGCGCATCGTGGCGGACGACGTCATGCGCCCCCGGCTCGAGCGGATCGAGGGCGTGGGGAGCGTGGAGATGTACGGCGGGGAGGAGCGCGAGGTCCACGTCATCGTGGATCCGGAGGCCCTGGCCGCGCGGGGCATCCCCTTCACCCGGCTCCGCGACGCCCTCCGGCGGGAAAACCGGAACATCAAGGCCGGGGGGCTCGAGGAGGGGAAGACCCGCTACGTGGTGCGCACCGTGGGCCGGTACACCGACCTCGGCCGCGTGGAGACGACCGTGGTGGGCTGGGTGGACGGGAGCCCCGTCTACGTGCGGGACGTGGCGAAGGTGGTCTTCCACCACGCCGTGCGCGTGGTCAGCGTCCGCCAGATGGGAAGGCCCGCCATCGTGTTCGGGGTGGCCCGCAAGACCGGCGCCAACTCCGTGGCCGTGATGGAGCGGATGAAGAAGGTCCTGGCCGACCTGAACCACCGGTACGAGGGGAAGGGGATCACCCTCACCCTCGTGTACGACGAAACGGAGTACATCCGGGATTCGGTGGACCTGGTCACCGAGAACCTCTACTACGGCGCCGCCCTGGCGGTCTTCGTCCTCCTCCTGTTCCTCCGCAGCGGGACCGCCACCTTCGTGGTGGCGTTCTCCATCCCCATCTCCGTCATCGTGACCTTCGTCTTCCTCTCCGCGTTCGGGAGGACGCTGAACATCATCTCCCTGGCGGGGTTGGCCTTCGCGGTGGGCATGGTGGTGGACAACGCCATCGTGGTGATGGAGAACGTCTTCCGCCACCGGCAGATGGGCAAGGGCCGCTTCCGGGCGGCCTACGACGGGACGGTGGAGGTGTGGGGGGCCGTCCTCTCCTCCACCCTCACCACCCTCGCCGTCTTCCTTCCCATCCTCTTCGTCAGGCAGGAGGCCGGGCAGCTCTTCAGGGACATCGCCATCACCCTCTCCTGCGCCATCGGGATGTCGCTGGTGGTCTCCATCACCGTGATCCCCATGCTGAGCTCCCGCCTCCTCACCGTGCGGGAGCGCCGTCCCGCGGAGTTTCTGGCGAGGCTCGGGCTGGTTGCCGTGGCGGGCATCACGGGGGCGGTGGCCTGGCTCACCGCGGGGGTGGCGCGGAGGATCCTCGCCTCCGTGGTCATCGTGGGGGCGGCGGCCGCCGCGGCCTGGCTCCTGGTGCCGAAGATGGACTACCTCCCCCACGGAAACCGGCCCCTCATCCTCACGATCCTCCGCACGCCGCCCGGCTTCAACATCGGGCACATGGAGGTGGTGGTCTCCACCGCGGAGCACCGCTTCCTCACCGGGCGCCGCGACGCCGGACCCGGCCGGCCCCTCTCCCGGGACGAGGTGCGGTCGGAGATCGAGCACATGTTCTCGGTGGCCCTCCCCAAGGACCCCATCCTGGGCACGATCGTCTCCCGGGGGCACCGGGACAAGCGGGAGATGCAACGGCTCGTGGAGGAGTTCCGCGGCCTGGCCTCCGGCATCCCGGGGGTCACCGTGCCCATCGTCTTCCAGACCCCCCTCTTCGGCTGGAAGTTCGGGGGGGGCGACCTGGAGGTGACGATCAAGGGGCCCGACCTCCCGGTGATCGAGGGGCTGGCCTGGCGGATCATGGGCGGCCTCTCGGTCTTCCGGGCCCGGCGGGAGCAGGAAGGGCGGGCCTCCGGGCTCCGGAGCTTCTATCCCTCCTTCGAGACGGGGAAGCCGGAGCTGCAGATCCGTCCCGACCGCGAGAAGGCGGCGGCGGTGGGCCTCACCGTCTCGGACGTGGGCTACGTGGTGGCCACCATGATGGACGGGACGCGGGCCGGGGAGTTCCGG
>JAOZQC010000199.1:0-5983 GCA_029932425.1 Planctomycetota bacterium
GAGACCCGGCCTCCCTCGTGGGTGGAGTCCCCGGAGGTCAAGGGGGAGCCGCTCTACTCCGGCCGCTACCCCAACCTCTACTCCGACGTTCTCCTGAACGACTACTACAACTTCGACGAGTTCGTGGTGGGTCCCTCGAACAAGCTCCCCCACGCCGCGGCCACCGCCGTGGCCGACCGCCCCTCCGAGGCCTATAACCCCTTCTTCCTCCACGGCTCCGTGGGGCTCGGGAAGACCCACCTCCTCCAGGCCATCTGCCACCGGGTCCTCGCCCGGGAGAAGGACCTGAAGATCGTCTACCTCTCCTGCGAGACCTTCGTGAACCAGTTCATCGCGGCGGTGAAGAGCGGTGACCTGAAGCACTTCCGCTACCGGTACCGGCACGTGGATCTGCTCGTCATCGACGACGTGCACTTTCTCGGGAAGAAGGAGCAAACCCAGGAGGAGTTCTTCCACACCTTCAACACGCTCTACAACAGCGGCAAGCAGATCGTCCTCTCGAGCGACAGCCCGCCGAAGGACATCCCCGCGCTCGGCGAACGCCTGGTCTCGCGCTTCAAGTGGGGCCTGGTGGTGGAGATCGAGCCCCCGGACTACGAGACCCGGATCCTCATCGTGCGCCGCAAGGCGGCCCAGCGGGGTCACGTCTTCCCCTCCGACGTGTGCGAGTTCATCGCGGATCGGGTCACCGCCAACATCCGCGAACTCGAGGGGGCGGTGCTCAAGGTCGTGAGCATCGCCGAGCTGCGCGGGCAACCCGCCGACCTCCAGATCGCCGGGGAAGCCCTCCGCTCCCTGGCGTCCCCGCCGCGGCGGAAGATCACCATCGACAAGATCCTCGAGGTGGTGACGCGCTACTACGACGTGCGGCAGACGGACCTGCAGAGCCGGAAGCGGATGAAGTCCATCGCCTTCCCGCGGCAGGTGTGCATGTACCTCGTCCGGCTCCTCACCAACCACTCCCTGCAGGAGACGGGCGGCTACTTCGGCGGCCGGGATCACTCCACGGTGATCTACGCCACCGATCGCATCGAGAAGCTCCGATCCCGGGACCGGCGCTTCCGGGAGGAGATCGAGACCCTCGTCCGTGAGATCCAGAAGTAGGCGGCTTCCCCTTCCGGGCGGCTCTCCGCCGCGCGGGGAGGGCGGGTTCCCGCTCCGACCCCGCTTCCCTGCCCTCCCTGCTGTTCAACCCCGCCGGCTTCTTCCCCGGCGTGCGCCCGAAGTCCTTGTCCGGCACATCGTTGCGCCGTCCCACCCTCCCTTCCTCCGTGTGGGGAAGCTGTGGATTTCCCCTTCGGCGAGGGGGGTCCGCTTGTTAGAATCCACGGGTGACCTGCGACCGGAACGCGGTGCCTGGGGAGAACCCGCACCGTTCTCCCGTGTTCGTCCCCCATCCCGCCCGCGCCGGTGCCGGCCGGATCTGCTGTCCGGGCCGGGGGTTGCGGCGCCTTCCCGCGCTCCGTCCACAGGATCCACAGACCCCATGATGAAGACGATTTGTTACTCGAATCAGAAGAGGTATCGGTCTTCGGCCGCGGGGGAGGAACCATGAGATTCTCGTGCTCGCGTGAAGGTCTCCTCGGAGCGCTTCAGATCGTGGGGAGCGTCGTCTCCTCCCGCGGGATGAAACCGGTCTACGAGAGCGTCCTCGTGCTCAGCCGGAACGGGGGCCTGGAGCTCCAGGGAACGGACCTGGAGGTGGCGATCCGCTACACCCTCGAGGATCCCGAGCTCGGGATCGAGGAAGCGGGAGCCTTCGCCGTGCCGGCCCAGCGCCTGACCTCCATTCTGAGAGAGGTGCGGGACGAGAAGATCCACTTCGCGTGGGAGGACCACCACCTGCAGGTGAGTTGCCAGGGTTCGCGCTTCCGCATCCTGGGCCTTCCGGCGGAGGAGTTCCCGGAGATCCCGGCTTTCCCGGAGCGGACGGTGGTGACGCTGCCGAGCGGGATCTTCTCCCGGATGGTGAAGCGGACGGCGTTCGCCACCGCCCGGGAGAAGATGCGGTATGCCCTGAACGGGGTGCTCCTGCTGCTGAGGGAGCAGAAGCTCGAGATGGTGGGCACCGACGGCCGGCGGCTCTCCTACACGTGCGGAGCGGTGGACAACCCGAACCAGGTGGAGATCCGGGCGATCGTGCCCACCAAGGGGATGAACCAGATCGTGAAGATCCTCGGCGAGGAGGAGGAGAGCCTGGACCTGGCCCTTTCGGAGAGGCAGCTCGCCGCCCGCACCCGGCAGGCCATGGTGATTTCGCGCCTCGTGGAGGGAACCTTCCCGGACTTCGAGGAGGTGATCCCCGTGAACTGCGAGCATGGGGCCACCCTCCCGCGGGAGGAGTTCGTGGCCGCGGTGCGGAAGGCCTCCCTGCTCACCACGCGGGAGTCCCAGACCGTGCGGTTCTCCTTCGGCCGGGAGATGCTGGCCCTCACGGCCCGCGCCGCGGAGGTGGGGGAGGCCCACGTGGAGATGGCGATCGCCCTCGAGGGGGACGAGGCCGAGATCGCGTTCAACCCCGTCTACGTGCTGGAGGGGCTGAACGCGATGGAAGGGGATGAGGTGAGGTTCGAGTTCCGGAATCCCAAGAGCCCGGCCAAGATCACGGACGGTGACGACTTCACCTACGTGGTCATGCCCATCTCGCTGGAGTAGACGCGTCGCAGGACCGGGGAGAGGCGGGACGGGTCGTGGCGGAAACACACGGGAAGGCGGGCGAGGAGCGGCGCCGGGGACCGGAGAAGCTCGGTGAGATCCTCGAGCGGGTCCTGAGGGACCGCGGACTGTTCGACGCGGGCCGACGGCGGGAGATCGCCGCGGCCTGGGAGGAGGTGGCCGGGCCGCTGGTGTCCGCGGGGACGCGGGTCGCGTCGTTGCGGGGCGGCGTCCTGGTGGTGGAGGTCCTCTCGTCGGCGCTCCGCCAGGAGCTGGAGACGTTCCGGAAGGAGGAGCTGCTCGACGGGATCCGGGAGCGCTTCGCCCGGGAGTACGTGAGGGACCTGCGCTTTCGGCTGGTCTGATCCCCGTGGTTCCGGGGATCGAGGAAGGTGGTGCCGTGGCGGAAACGGAAGGGCCGGTGAAGTACGACGAGGACGACATCCAGGTCCTCGAGGGGCTGGAGGCCGTGCGGAAACGGCCGGCCATGTACATCGGGGACGTGGGGGTGGCGGGTCTCCACCACCTCGTCTACGAGGTCGTCGACAACTCCATCGACGAGGCCATGGTGGGGGAGTGCCGCACCATCCAGGTACGGATCGAACCCGACAACTCCGTGGTGGTGATCGACGACGGGCGCGGCATCCCGGTGGGGATCCACAAGTCGGAGGGGGTGCCCGCGGTCCAGGTCATCATGACCATGCTCCACGCCGGCGGGAAGTTCGACCGCAGTACCTACAAGGTCTCCGGCGGGCTGCACGGGGTGGGCATCTCCGTGGTGAACGCCCTGTCGGAATGGCTCGAGGTGGAGGTGTACCGCGACGGGGTGATCCATCACCAGGACTACGAGCGCGGCCGGCCCACGGGCGAGCTCATGGTGCGGGGCAAGACGAACCGGCGGGGCACGAAGATCCACTTCAAGCCGGACGCCGGCATCTTCGAGGTCACCAGCTTCGACTTCGAGACCCTCCTCCGCCGGATCCGGGAGCTGGCCTACCTGAACCCGGGAGTGACGCTGTCCATCCGCGACGGCCGGCCGGGCAAGGAGAGGGAGGAGACCTACTGCTACGAGCTGGGGCTTCGCGAGTTCGTGCAGCACCTGAACGAGAGCCGCCAGCCCATCCACCCGGAGATCGTGCACATCGCCAAGGAGGTGGAGGGCCACATCGTGGAGGTGGCCTTCCAGTACCACGACGGGTACAGCGAGACGATCTACTCCTTTGCGAACAACATCCGCACGCGCGAGGGGGGCACGCACCTCTCCGGCTTCAAGGCCGCCCTCACCCGGACGCTGAACAGCTACGCCCGCCGCCGGACGATCGTGAAGAAGGACACCGACGTGCCGGCGGGGGACGACTTCCGGGAAGGGCTGACGGCGGTCATCTCCGTGAAGGTGCCGGAGCCGCAGTTCGAGGGCCAGACGAAGACGAAGCTCGGCAACCGGGACGTGCAGGGAATCGTGGACCAGGTGGTGGGGGAGGGGCTCGGACTCTTCCTGGAGGAGCACCCGCGGGCGGCCCGGGCCATCATCGAGAAGGCGGTGACGGCGCGCCGGGCGCGGGAGGCGGCCCGGAAGGCGCGCGAGCTGGTGCAGCGCAAGAGCGCCCTCCTCTCGGGGGGCCTGCCGGGCAAGCTCGCGGACTGCAGCTCGCGGGATCCGCGCACGTCCGAGCTCTTCATCGTGGAGGGCGACTCCGCGGGCGGCACCGCCAAGCAAGGCCGGGATCGCACGTTCCAGGCGATCCTGCCGATCCGGGGCAAGATCCTGAACGTGGAGAAGGCCCGCATCGACCGCATGCTGCGGCACCAGGAGATCCAGACGATCATCCAGGCGATCGGGACGGGCATCGGCGCCGACGCCTTCGACATCGGAAAGCTGCGGTACGCCAAGATCATCGTCATGACGGACGCGGACGTGGACGGGTCCCACATCCGCACGCTCCTCCTCACGTTCTTCTTCCGCCACATGCGGGAGCTGGTGGAGGGGGGGGCGATCTACATCGCCCAACCCCCGCTCTACGAGCTGAAGCCGGTCCGCCGCCGGGGGCCGAGCCGTTACATCCAGGACGACCGGGAGATGAAGGAGGTGCTGCTGAGCCTCGGGATGGAGGGGGCGGTGCTCGTGCGCCGTCCCGACGGGGCCCGCTTCGAGGGGGCGAAGCTCGAGGAGCTCCTGCACCTGCTCACGCGCCTGGAGGAGGAGACGGCGATCTTCCAGCACCTCGGGTTTCCGCTCCCGCGCTATCTCGGCCTGCGGGACGGTGCCACGGGCCGCTACCCGCTCTTCGTGGCCCGGGATGCCGGGGGAGAGCACGTCTTCTACACCCACGAGGCGTTCCACGGGTATCTCGGGGCCGCGAAGGAGCGGCACGAATCGGCGGGGAACGGCGAGCTCGTGGTGGTGGACGCGGGCGACGACGCGGAGGAGGAGGCGGACGTGGTGGTCCAGGAGTTCCGCGAGCGGCGCACGATCGAGATGATCGTGGAGGCGCTGGCCGCCCACGGGTTCCGTGTGGAGGACTACTTCCCCCCCGAGGATCCCGGAGCGTCGGAGGCCGTGGGGGAGCTGCTCCACAACGGGAAGAGCCTCCCGGTGACGAGCCTGGCGGACCTCCTGGCCGGGATCCGGGAGACGGGGAAGGCGGCGATCACGGATCCCCGGCGGTTCGACCTGAAGCGCTTCAAGGGCCTGGGAGAGATGAACGCCGACCAGCTCCGGGTGACGACCATGGATCCCGCCACGCGGAAGCTCATCCAGATCCGGGCCGAGGACGCCATGGAGGCCGACCGGATCTTCTCCCTGCTCATGGGGCCGGAAGTGGAGCCGCGGCGGGCCTTCATCGAGCGGCATGCCCGCGACGTCACCGACCTCGATATCTGAGCGGGCGGCGGTTTCCCTCAACTCCCGTTCGATCCCCGGCCGATACCTCAGGGCGGGCGGAGCGGGGTTCCGTCCCGGGCGGCCGGTGGACGCGGGACGTTCTCTTGCCCGGCGGGGTCATGAAGCATCTCAGAAAGCTCACGCGGAAGAAGCTCGGAGACGTGCTCCTGGACGAGGGCATCGTCACCAGCACGCAGCTCGCGGACGCCAAGGAGGCGTCGGCGCGGTCGGGCGAGCCCCTGGCCGCGGTGCTGGTGGGCCTCGACTTCGTACCCGAGTGGGACCTGGCGCGGACCGTGGCCACCCAGTACCAGCTTCCCTTCCTGGAGCTGGCCAACGTGAGCCGGTCCCGCGAGGTGGACCAGCTCCTCACGGAGGAGGAGAAGCGGTCCCGGCGGTGCGTCCCCATCGAGAAGTTCGGCGACGTGGTGACCCTGGGTGTGGCGG
>JAOZQC010000199.1:5993-6558 GCA_029932425.1 Planctomycetota bacterium
ACGGCGTCCTCCAGGCCGTGGCGGAGCGCACGGGCTTGACGCCCTTCCTCTACGTGGTGCGCCTGGGGGAGATCGAGGAGGCCCTGGGCATCCAGGGCCTGACGCTTCCCGAGGGGGCCCTCCCGGGGGCGTCCGGGGCCCTGGAGGAGCCCCCGGAGCCGGGCGCGGGGGAGGCGGAGGCCCCGGAGCAGGTGGAGTACATCCCCGACTTCGACCCCGGGCAGGACTGGGAATCGATCTTCGACGCCGCCAACCAGTCCGTGCTCAAGGAGAAGAAGGACTGATCGGACCGGGGTCCGGGCGGGCCCCCTCCTCGCTCTCCCCGCCGTCCGGGAGGTCTTCCTCCTCGGCCAGGTCCTCCCTCATCTCGGTGAGCCCCCGCCGGAACTCCGCCAGGCTCCGGCCCAGGGACCGCCCCACCTCCGGGAGCCGTCCCCCGAAGACGAGCAGGGCCACGATGAGCACCACCAGGATCTCGCCGAACCCGATGTCGAAGGGCATGCCCGAATCCTAGCCCGCATTTCTCATCAGGACGCACGGTTTTCGCCGGATCTCGCCGCCCATG
>JAOZQC010000200.1 GCA_029932425.1 Planctomycetota bacterium
CCGCTTCCGGACCCCGGCCCGCACCGCCTCCCGGAACCGCCACGCGGCCGCGAGGATCGCCAGGTCCCGCGCGGGGAGGTCGCCGAGGAGGCCGGCGGGCGCCGCCCGGATCCACTCCCGGGCCCGGGCCCAGAGGCCCCGCCCCGCCTCGCGCAACGCCGCGGCCACGGCTTCCCCGTACCGGGCCCGGGCCGCGGCCCGTCGCTTCCTCCGGAGGGCGTCGATCTCCGCGAGCCGGGCGGCCGCGAAGCCGGCGATTCCTCCCTCCCGGGGGAAGTCCTCTCCGGAGACGAGGGCGCGGGCCGCGTCGAGGTCCCCGGCCGCGATCCGCTCCCGGACCCGCTTCCGGAGGCGGTCGAGACGGAGCGCGGCGGCCTTCTCGATCTCCGCGCCGAGGGCCTCGATGCGGGAGGCCTCCCCCGCGGGGAGGGCCTTCGCGGCCCGGGCGAGGCTCTCCCTCGCCCGGTCGAGCTCGCCCGCCGCCAGGAGGTCCCGGACTCCCTTCTCGAGAGCGGCGCGCCGGGCTTCCTCCTTCTCGTCGAGCTTCCGCTGCAGGTCCGCAGCCAGGCGGGCGGCGCGGCGTCCGGCCCGGGTCTCCGGGTAGGTCCGGGCCACGTCGCGGAGGGCGGCCAGCGCCTCCGCACCGGTCCCCTCCTCGAGGAGCCGTTCCGCGAGATCGAGCTGGCCCTTCGCGTAGGCCTCCGCGGGATCCGGAACCGGGGGCGGGGAGCGGCGCGGGGAGAGGAGGAGGAGAAGGGCGGCCGCCGCCAGGACGAGCCCCGCGAGGGCGGCGGCGGGAAGCCGGGACCGCTTCCGGGCCCCGACCCTGCGCAGGGCGGAGATCGCCGCCCCGAGGGGGCTCTCCCCGCGGGCGAGAAGCGAGAGGTCGAGGGCGAGCTCGTCGAAGGAGCCGTACCGATCCTCCGGAGCCTTGGCCGCCATCTTCGCCAGGAGCTTCGCAAGATCCCCGGAGAGCCCGGGCCGCCTGGTCCGGGGATCCGGCAGGGGCGTGTGGAGCTGGCACCGGAGGATCGCGCGCCGGCCGCGGCGGGGAAACGGGGCCTCCCCGGTGACGGCGAAGTAGAGGGAGAGGCCGAGGGAGTAGATGTCCGCCCGGTGGTCCACCACGGCCTCCCGGCGGATCGCCTCCGGGGCCATGTAGGCGGGGGTGCCCACCCGGGGTCCCTCGTCCCCCCTTGCGAGCAGAGAGACCAGCCCGAGATCGGCGACCTTCACCCGGCTCTCCGCGTCGAACAGGAGGTTCGCGGGCTTCACGTCGCGGTGCATGACCCCGGCCCGGGCCGCCTCCCCGAGCCCCCGGGCGGCCTCCAGGGCCACCCGGACCGCCTCTCTCTCCGGCAGGGGGCCGTCCCGCGCCACGCGGTCCTTCAGGCTTCCCCCCGGGCAGTACTCCATGGAGAGCCAGACCCGGCCCTCCGCCTCCCCCAGCGAGAGACCGGCCACGATGTTCTCGTGGGAGAGATTCAGGAGGGCGAGGGCCTCGCGCGCGAAGCGCCGCCGGTCCTCCTCGTCCCCGGGCCGGGCCAGGATCTTCAGGGCCACCTCCCTTCCGTCCTCCTCTCGGCGGGCGAGCCAGACCTCCCCCATGGCCCCTTTCCCGAGGAGGCGGAGGAGGCGGTGGCCCGGCACGCGGGGGGGATGGGACGGGCCGCTCATGGAGGTCGATTGTAGGAGAACGGGGGCGGGGTGGAAATGCGGCACAGGATGGATAGAATCGATCGAGGAGATCGGATCGAACCGAAGGGAGACTCCGATGCGCGTGTGGAAGCGATCCCTCCTCGCCGCTCTGTTCGTATCCTCGCTCGCGGCGGCGTTCGGGATCGCCCTCGGGGGCGACCGGGACGTGGCGAAGCTCCTGGTGAAGAAGGCGGAGAAGGCCTGGAAGGCGAAGGACTGGGCGAAGGCGGCGGACTACTACGGGCGGGCCATCGAGGAGTACTCCCCGTACCCCGCGGCCTCCTTCGGGCTCGGGCGGGCCCTCGAGAAGCTCGGCCGGTCGAAGGAGGCGCTGGACGCCTACCTGGCGTGCCGGGACGCGATCCGGGCCTCGAAGAGACCTTCCCGATCGGAGCGCCGGCTGCTCAAGCAGGCGGAGAAGGCGATCCGCCGGCTGGGGGCGGGCTACGAGGAGCTGGCGAAGATCGACGAGGAGTTCCGGAAGGGGTGCATCGCGTTCGGACGCCGGTACCTGAACTCCGCCCCGGAGTGGTCCAAGCGGGCCTTCCAGAACGCGCTCGCCCTGGACCCCGGGAACCGGCTCGTGCAGGGGTACCTGGAGAGGCTGGCCGATGTCGAGGGGCCCGGCCGGGCGACGGGCGCCTTCGAGCCCCTGATCCGCGACGACGGCCTCTCCGGCTGGGACCCGGGCGTGAACGGGACCTGGTCGTGTGCGGGGGGCGTCATGACCGGGGACCTGTCGGACTCGGCCGGCGTGGCGAACATCATCGCGGCCTGGTACTCCGGCACCTACGCCTTCCGGGCGAAGGTCCGGATCCTCGAGGCGAGGGGGCCGAAGCCCGTCTGCGGCCTCATGTTCGGGATCAAGAAGGACCTCCGGAACTACGGCCACCTGCTCGTCAAGTACGAGGGCCTGGTGACCCTCTCCCACTTCACCAAGGCGGGGAACGAGGACGTGCGGAGCGAGCTGCTCCACCGCTTCGACTATTCCCGGTGGCACCGGCTCCGCATCGAGGTGGAACCGGGGGAGGTGCGCTGCTTCCTCGACGGGAAGAAGGTCTACGAGCTCACCGGGAAGGACGCCGGTGAGTTCGACGGGTCCGCGGGCATCTTCATCCAGCAGTGCCGGATCCAGGTGAAGGACGTGGGGGTGCGGAGATGAGGCGGGCCGCGCTCCTTCCGGTCTGCCTGCTCCTCCTCCTCGGCCCGGCGGGGCGCTCCCCGGCGGACGAGGACGCCGCCCGGTACTTCACGGAGCGGGGGAACCGGGCCCTGGGAGACAAGGAGTACCGGGAGGCGGAGCGGCAGTTCACGAAGGCCATCGGGGAGCAGCCGGGCTTCCTCCCCGCCCGGCTGGGGCTCGCCAGGGCCGCCGTCGGTCTCGAGGACCGGCCCAAGGCCGTCGGCATCCTGGAAGGGATCCTCGATGCCCTGGAGGCGGGGGGGCCGTCGAGCGAGGAGGAGAAGGCGGTCGGTGATGCGGCGGAGAAGCTCCTGAAAGACCTGGATCGACCGCGCCTCGAGTACCGGAAGCTCACCCACGCCTACGTGCGAAAGCTCGCCGCTCTCCTCGAACGATGCGCGAAGGAGAACCCGGACCTGGCTCGCCGGTGCTTTGTGCGGATCGTCCGGGTGGCGCCCCGCCATCCCCTGGTGTCGAAGCTCCGGAAGGAGCACCGCATCCTCCTCGCGGAGAAGCCGGGGGGGAAGCGGGGGGCCGCGAAGCCCGGCGAGGAGCCGCTCTTCAACGGGGTCGACCTCGAGGGCTGGAGCGGCAAGCCTCCGATCTGGAGCGTGGTGGACGGACGGCTCACGGCCGCGGTGGGGGACTCGTCCCGGGTCAACCGGTACTCCCGCTTCCTGGAGGGGGACTACACCCTCGTCTTCGAGGCCCGCCTGGCCAGGGAGACGGGCGAGATCCCGCTCTTCGGCCTGTGCTTCGGCTTCCGGGGACTCTACCGGCGCTACAACCTCTTCGTGCTCCGGGACAAGTTCCGGTTCAGCCGCCACGAGGGGAGCGCGGAGCAGGAGACGAAGCTGGCCTCCGTGGCCTACTACCAGGTGAAGGGGGGCGTGGACCGCACCGCCTGGAACCGCTACGAGATCCGCGTGAGGGGGAAGAAGGTCACGTGCTTCGTCAACGGGGAAGAGATCTGCTCCCACGAATCGGAGGACGCGGACTACGACGGCGCCCCGGCCATGCTGGTCCAGGACTGCACCGCCGAGTTCCGCCGGATCGTCCTCGTGAAGTAGGACCCCGCCCGGATCCTCCGTTCCCCCGGTCCTCGGGGTCGCTCGTGCCGGGGCCAGAGGGGGGCACGAGGCATTCCGCCTCCCCATCACCCCGTATCACGGCGGCGGGCGCCTCCGGCGCCTGCTCCCGCCGAACCCGCGAGCCGCGCGAAGACTTGGAAGGACGGTACTACACGGGGGTGAACGGGGCGAACGGGGGGCGGCTGCGGACCCAGTGGGCGAGCGACCGGTTCCCGGGGCAGCGGGTCACGGTGGGGCCCTCGAAGCGGACCGTGCGCGTACCTCCCGCGTACTGGGTGCGGACGCCCGCCGTCACCGGCACGTCCCAGAGGTTCGCCAGGCGGAGCAGCAGGGCGTGGCCGCTCGTCCCCTGGCCCACGTTGCAGCCCATGAGGTTCACGCTTCCGTAGGGCCCGAAGATGCCGCGGAGCCGGCGGAGGTCGGGCTCGACGTTCCGGAGGGTGGAGAGGTCGATCGCGGCCCGCTCCCCCGGGAGGATGCTGTGTCCCGAGGAGATCGCCAGCGTGCCCGGGGCCCCGTGGCCGTGCAGGCGGAGGAGGAAGAGGGGCCGCGCGGCCGCGGTGCGGATGTCCTGCACCGCCTGGGCCACGCCGTTGCACATGCCCCCGCGGAGGACCACCCGCGCGCCCGCCCGGCGGAGATCGGAGACCTCGGTCTCCAGGAGATCGGGGTCGGTGATGTCCACGGAGTCGACGATGGGGAGATCCTCCCCCGCCGAGATCCGCTGCCACGTGGCATGGTCCACCCGGCCGTTGGCGGGCATGTGCCGGTCGCCCTGGAACGCCCGGACCGCCGCCTCCGTGTGCCGGCCGAAAACGCCGTCCGGAGTCAGCTCCGCGCCGGTGCGGATGAGGAGAAGCTGGAGAACACCCACCGTGGGCAGCCGGTCGCCGCGCTGGAGCACGATCTCCCCGGTGCGGGGCGCCGAACCGCCGGTCACCAGTTCGAGACCCATGGCCGGAATCGTACGCCTGCTCCCGGCCGCGGGCAAAAGGAGTTCCGGAGAGAGGGCAATGATCGGAACAGGGCGGGGCGCCTGCCGGATCGAAGCGGAGCCGGGCTGGGGGGGGGGTGGGAACGGTGTACCGGGCGACGGGTCCCGGCGGCACCGTGGTCCCAAAGATCGTGCACCCGCACCTCCTCACGACGCCGGGATTCTTCCAGCGCTTCCTGCGGGAGGTGGAGGTGGGAAGGCGCGTTGACCACGCCGGCGTGGTCCGCACGCTGAACGCGGACGCGATCCTCCTCGCGGGCGGGCCGGGCGGCCTTCTTCGCGTGCCGCCGGAACCGGCTCACCACGAGCAGCTCCCGCGCCGGGGTCAGGGCCACGTAGAGGAGCCGGGCCTCGTCTTCCTCCCGGCCCTCGTACCGGGCCCGGTCGAAGAGGTCGTCCGGGACGTACCAGAGCCGGGACATTCCCATCTTGGCGGAGGGGAAACGCCCTTCCACGAGGCAGGGGACGAACACCACCGGGAGCTCGAGGCCCTTGGCCTGGTGGACGGTCATGATCCGCACGGCGCCGGGATCCTCCGGGACGGTGGCCGCCCCCTCTTCCGCGGACCGCCCCGCGAAGGCCTGCAGGTAGTCCTTCAGCCTTCGAAAGTACCCCTGGCCGGACACGTTCCCCGTCCGGACCGGCGATGTCTCTTCCTGCCCCCCGGGCCGCCCGGCCGGGCCGGGGGCGGAGGGCGCCGCCCGCCGGAGGGAATGGTCGAACTCCATGAGGAGGGTGGACATCCGGCCCAGCCCCTGCTCGTAGCGCTTCGCCTTGTTCCCCTGACCCGGCAGGTCGAGCACACCTCGAGCATCCGGGAAAGAAGGGCGACGGTGTCCGGGCAGGCCTTTCCCCGGATCTCCTCGCCCAGGGCCTCGATCCGCTGGAGGGCACTCACCGCAGCGCCCGGCCCGAGCTTCGTGACTTCCCGGATCTCCTCCTGGAGGATCTTCCGCGTGATCGGCTCGTCCGGAGGATGGCCCTCAGGGGAACCACCGGCCTCCGGCCCAGAAGACGAGGATGCGGGCGATGAGGGCCGTCTCCGGACGGTCGAGGAGGGCGGAGGTCCCCACCTGGACGAACCGCACGCCGTGCCTGTCCAGCGCGCGGCGGAAGGGCCGGGCCGAGGTCCGCACGGAGCGGAAGAGGATCGCGATGTCGCAGGGCCGGTGGCCCGCCCGGACGAGAGCGGCGATCCGGGCTTTCCTCTCGCGGGCCGCCTTCTCCGTGAAGGTGAAGGCGATGAGCCCGGCGGGATCCCGATCTTCCGTGAGCAGTCGCACGGCCCGCCGCGCCAGGACCTCCGTCTTCCCGGAGCCCGCGCAGGCCGGGATCTGCAGGCGGCGGGTGTAGTGCTCGATCGCCCGGACCTGTGCCATCGTGAGTGGCGGCGTGACTTCTTCCCCGTCCCATTGTCGTCCGGGGGGGGTGGATCACTGCAGGGAGAAAGCGCCCTCGCGCACCGGGAATCCGTGCGGGAGTCCGCGTCTCTCTGCCGATCATGGAGACAGCGGGCGGGGAGGATTCTCCATGGAGTTCGCGGCCCTCGACTTCGAGACGGCGGATCCCAAGAGGGACAG
>JAOZQC010000201.1 GCA_029932425.1 Planctomycetota bacterium
CTACGATCTTCCCCGGGCGGGTCTCCTCGCGCTGCGCGGCAACCGGGCGCGCGTGGAGGACGCGGTGGAGCGGCTGGACCGCGAGGACATCACCCTGGAGGAGGAGGTGGAGATCTCCCGGGAGCTCCGGGAGATGACGGGGCTGCCGATCCGTTCCACGGAACGCTGGCGCGCCTGGTGGAACGCGAACCGCGAGGTTCCCGAGCGGCGCTGGAGGAAGGTGTTCGTCACGGAGGCCGTGGGCCGCCTCACCGCGCCCGACTTCTTCGACCGGGCCACGGCCATCGAGGACCTCCGCGCCCTGTACGGGACGGATCTCGGGTACGATCCCAAGGGCCTCGCCGCGGACCTCGAGGCCGCGGCGAAGCGGTGGAAGGCCTACTTCGAGAAGCGGGGCCTCCCCCCGCGCCGGGGGGATCCGCTCCAGGACTGATCACCGGGGCGCCGCCCCGCGTCCAACCGGATGAACGCGCGCGGGGGCGGCTGCGCCGGGAGCCGCATGGGACCGGAGCCGGTCCCTTTGGTATTCCGCTTGCTCCTCCTCCGGAGGGGGAGGATGGAACGGAGGGCCGTGTTGAGCGGATTCATCGCCCAGGACGAGCGGCGAAACCTTCCGGACCGCCGGAAACGGCCCACCCCCATGCTGAGCCGCTACACCCTCGTGGGCCGGCGGAAGGGCTTCCGGCGGACGGAGGAGGGGAGGAACGCCTACGTGGATCGCTACGAGGCGGGCCTCATGGCCGCGTTCGTGGCGATCGTGGGACTCTCCCTGCTGGACGCCCTCTTCACCCTCCTCTACCTGCAGAGGGGGGGGACGGAGCTGAACCCCTTCATGCGGTCCGCCATCGACCTCGGGGTCGTCCCCTTCGTCCTCATCAAGTGCGGGCTCACCTTCCTGGGGATCGCCTTCCTCTGCCTGCACAAGAACTTCCGCTTCGTGAAACCGCTGATCGGCGGAGTGCTGGGCGTGTACACCGCCCTGCTCGGCTACCACATCTACCTGGCGTTCTGGGTCTAGCCCGCATTTCTCATCAGGACGCACGGTTTTCGCCGGATCTCGCCGCCCATGGCGGTGTTGCTCCTCGTCATCGACCCGTAAAGGGTCGACTCCTCGTCGCGCCTGGCCCTTTGCGACGATCTCTCGCCGAAAACAGCCTGCGGTGGACCAGGGGTTCCGCCCCCCGATGGAACGCTGTTCCCAGCACCGGCTTGGAGCCATCGCCCGCACGCCTGATGAACGCGGGCTGGTCCGCACGCCTCATCCTCCCCCGCGGCCTTCGCCGGATCCCGCCTTCCCCGGCGCGGCTCTTCGTCCCCGACCCGCTGAGGGACGGATCACCGGCGGCGGCGGACGTAGTAGCGGCGGTCGACACCTCGCTCCCCGGAGGCGGCGCCCGGCTTGGCGGGCGGCCGCGACCCGGGCGTCCTCCTCGGCGCCCGGTCCTCCCGTTTCCAGCGCTCCGGGAACACCAGGCGGAATACGAGGTCCCTGAGTCCCATTCCGGTGGCCTCCCGCCCGAGTTTACCGGGCCGGGACGGCGGGCGCAACGGGGCGCCCGCGTTGACAAGCCGCGCACCCGGCTTATGATGGCGGTATCGGGTAGGAGGGGGGCTCTGCCTCGGGAGTCGCCATGGGCACGGGACACTGCCGACGGGGCCTTCTTCTGGCGGCGGCCTTCGCCGCCGCCGTCCTTCCCGGCTGCGGGAGCGGAGGGGGAGGAGGGGGAAGCCGCAAGAAGAAGGACCTCGGCTTCCGGGTCTCGTCCATCGACCCGGTGGACGGGGCGGTGTCCGTGCCCCGGGACACCACCATCACGGTGACGTTCTCCGATCCCATCCGGAAGCCGACCCTCTCCACGGACAACTTCCTGCTCTCGGAGAGGATCTCCGGCGTCCGGGTGGCGGGGACGCTCACCTTCCTGAAGGCGAACCAGGTGGTCGTGTTCACCCCGAACTCCTCCCTGGAGAGGCTCATGCGCTACCGGGTGCGGATCCTCCCGGACGTGACCTCGATCGCGGACGAGACGCTCCCCCAGGAGTTCGAATCCTTCTTCACCACCGCGCTCAGCGACGAGCCGCCGCCGCCCCCTCCGCCGCCCCCCGCCCCGGGCTCGATCCGCCGGGTCTCGGACATGAAGGTGGGACGATCCAGCCACCGGGCCACCCTGCTGGCCGACGGGAAGGTGCTCGTCACGGGAGGCTTCCACACCTCCGCCGCGGTGACCAACACCGCCGAGCTCTTCGACCCCGACACGGAGAAGTTCGCCTTCACCTCCGCCCCCATGGCCATCGGGCGGGGGTTCCACACCGCCACCCGGCTCCGTGACGGCCGGGTCCTCGTCCTGGGGGGCGTGACGGGGACCGCCCTGGCCGAGACCTCCTCCGCCGAGATCTACGATCCGGTCACCGACTCGTTCTCCACCCTGAGCGTGACCATGACGCGGGCCCGCGCCTTCCACACCGCCACGCTCCTCGGCGACGGACGGGTGCTGGTGGCGGGGGGCACGGTGCCCGGCTCGGGGGGCGCCTTCTCCTCGAGGACGGCGGAGATCTACGACCCCGCGGCGGGGACCTTCACCGCCCTGCCGGACATGGCCGCCTACCGCGCGGGGCACACCGCCACGCTCCTCGGCGACGGGTGCGTCCTCCTGGCGGGCGGCCACGGCACGGACCGCACCCTCGAGATCTTCGACCCCAGGACCGACACCTTCCGGACGCTCGACGCGAGGCTCAAGGTGGCCCGGCGCGGCCACACCGCCACCCTCCTCCAGGACGGCAACGTGCTCCTCGTGGGCGGCGGGGACCGGAGCGGAGAGCTGTACGTGACGGACCGGGACTACACCCGCTGGACCAACGGCTTCCCCCTCTGGGATCGCAAGGACCACACCGCCGATCTCCTGGCGGACGGCGCGGTGCTCCTCACCGGCGGCTCCCGGTACGTGGGCAGCCAGCTCTTCTTCAACCGCACCACGGAGCTCTACGACGCCCGGAGCGGCTCCTTCCTGGGCTCGGGCCCGAACCTTTCGTACCCCACGACCCGGCACCGGACGGTGGCCCTGGAGAACGGGGACATCCTCATCACCGGAGGCTCGAACCTCGACCCCACGCTCCCCGAGATGAAGACGGCGGAGATCTACGAGCGCACCGACTGAGCCCGCCCCTCGCGGCCGGCGCGCGCCCGCTGCTCCCGCCCGGGACCTGCCGGACCCCTCCGGCGTCGAGGACGAGGAGATCCCCCGCCGGAGACGACGAGGCCCGGCCGACGCCGCGCGTCCCCTCGGGGAGGAGGGGGTGGATCAGCGGTCCCTCCCGGGCGGCCGGGGGGGCTTCCGGGGCTTCCGGGACTTCGGGGGCCGGGAGAGCCGGCGGGCTTCCTGGCGCCGGATCGCCTGGATCGCCCGCTCCGCCATCCGCCGGACCGCGGGGTTCTTGTCCGATTCCGCGATGGACCGGAGGGTGGGCACCGCCTCCGCCCGCCCGATCTGGCCGAGCCCCTTGATCGCCTCGATGCGCAGCCCCCGGTTCGTCTCCTCCAGGGCCAGCCGCCCAAGCGGTTCCACCGCCCGGACGTCCCGGATGCGGCCGAGGGCCCGGATCACCTGCCAGGTCGTGGGGGGGTCCACCCCCCGGGCGAGGGCGTCCGTGAGCACGGGCACGGCGGCGGGGCTCCGGAGGTCCCGGAGGCTCCTCTGGCCGAGGCTCCGCTCCAGGGGGTCCGGAGAGGTGGCGTAGCGGAGGACCGCCTCCGCCCCCTGCTCGCCGCCGAGCTGGGAAAGCGCGGCCAGGGCGTATCGCTTGAGTCCGGGGTCCTGCGCCCGGTCGAGCACGTCGAGCAGGGGACCGGTGGCGGCCGGGTTCCGGGTGCCCAGGAGGTTCCGGAAGGCGGCCTCCCGGAGCCGCCGGTTCTTCGTCTCCGCAAGGAAGCCCACCAGCCCTTCCACCGCGCGCTCGTCCTTCTGCACGCCCAGCGTGTGGAGCGCCCGGGCCGCGGAAGCGGGGTCCGGGTCGGTGGCCAGGAAGGCGAGGATGCCCTCCGTCACCTTCTCGCCGCCGATGCGCTCCAGGTGGGCCATGAGGAGGTTGCGGAGGCCGAACTGCTTCTGCTCCGCCAGCACCTTGAGCAGGAGGTCCACGTCCTCCTCTCCGAGCTTCGTGCCCCGGGGCGTGAAGGTGGCGATGAGAAAGGCCATGACCTGGCCCGGGTCCGAGAGATCCACCTTCGCGAGGAGGCGGTCGACCAGGGGGTCGCGTCCGGCCTTCTTCCCTCCCGCTTCCTCCGGAGCGCCGCCGCCCTCCGCGTCCCCGGGGCCGGCGCCGGGGGCGGCGGAGGCGGCCCCCGCCGCGGGATCGCCCCCGGCCCCGCCGAGCGGGCCGCCCGCCCACGGGCTCCCCGCCCCGAGTTCCTCGAGAAGACCGGGCTCCTCCTCCGGCGGGGCCGCCGGCGGCAGTTCCAGCGAGCGGTCGTCCCGCACCGACACCGGCTGCGCCTCCGGGGAGTGCTCGGCGAGGATCGGCACGGGAACGCCCACCGCCCGGAGGGCCAGGAGGATGCCGGCGCCCGCCACGAGGAGGACCGCGCCCAGGAAGAGTCGCTCGGGCCAGTTCACGTCACCTCCTTGAACCCCGGGCCGTGCGAAGCGGTCTCGCGGAATCCCCGGGGGCGCGCCCGGGCCGACCCCCGGGTCAGGCGTCGAACCAGGTGAGGCGCGGCTCCCGGCAGGCCCTCACCTCGTCCAGGCGGCCCACGGGGGTCGTGGTGGGGGCGGAGGTGAGCCGTTCCGGGTTCTCCTCCGCCTCGCGGGCGATCCGGCGCACGGCCTCGCAGAAGGCGTCCAGGGTCTCCTTCGACTCCGTCTCGGTGGGTTCCACCATCCAGCACTCGCGCACGATGAGCGGGAAGTAGGTGGTGGGGGGGTGGAAGCCCAGGTCGATCAGGCGCTTGGCGGCGTGGAGGGCGGGGCGGTCCGGGAGGTTCCCCAGCCCCTCCAGGGTGGCCACGAACTCGTGCATGCAGGGGCCGTCGTGGGGAACCCGGAGGATCTCCCCCAGGGTGGCGCGGAGGTAGTTCGCGTTGAGCACCGCCATGTCCGCGATCCGGCGCACTCCCTCCTCCCCGAGCATCCGGAGGTAGCAGTAGGAGCGCAGGACGGCCCCCGTCGACCCCAGGAAGCCGCGCACCCGTCCGATGGAGAGGGGGCGGTCGTGATCCAGGCGCACGCGGTCGCCGTCCCGGACCAGGACGGGAACGGGGAGGTAGGGCTCGAGCTCCGCGGAAACCCCCACGGGGCCGGCGCCCGGGCCCCCCCCGCCGTGGGGCACGGCGAACGTCTTGTGGAGGTTCATGTGCATCGCGTCCACGCCGAAGTCGTGGGGCCGCGCCCGGCCCAGGATGGCGTTGAAGTTGGCCCCGTCCATGAACAGGAGGGCGCCCGCGTCGTGCAGGATGCGGGCGATCTCCACGATCTCGCGCTCGAAGAGGCCCAGGGTGTTGGGGTTGGTGACCATCATCCCCGCGGTGCGCGGCCCCACCGCCTCCCTCAGGGCGGCGGCGTCCACGAGGCCGTGCTCGTTCGACCGGAGCTCCACCGGCCGGAACCCGCAGGTGACCACGGACGCGGGGTTCGTGCCGTGGGCGGAGTCGGGGATGAGGATCTCGGTGCGCTCCTCCTCCCCGTGCGCCCGGTGCCAGGCCCGGAAGACCATGAGACACGTGAGCTCCCCGTGGGCCCCCGCCGCGGGCTGGAGGGAGATGCCGGGGAAGCCGGTGAGGGCGGAGAGCATCTCCTGCGTCTCGATGAGCATGCGGAGGAGGGGCTGGATCGACGCCTCGTCCTGGTAGGGGTGGACCCGGCGGATCATCGGCGCCCGGATGAAGTCCTCGTTGAGCTTGGGGTTGTACTTCATCGTGCACGACCCCAGGGGGTAGAAGTGCGTGTCCACCGAGAAGTTCTTCTGGGAGAGCCGGGTGTAGTGCCGCGCCAGGTCGATCTCCGCGACCTCCGGAAGCGCCGGAGGGGTCCGGCGGAGCAGCCGCTCGGGGATCCAGGCGGACGCGCCCCGGAAGGGCACGTCGGGCTCCGGGACGCGCACCGGCGCGAGACCGGGCTTGGACATCTCGATGAGGAGCGGTTCGTCGCGGTCCATCAGGCGTTCCTCCCCGCCGCCCGGGCCAGGGCCTCCACCAGCTCGTCGATGTCGGCCCTCGTCTTCTTCTCCGTCACCGCCACGAGCAGCCGGTTCGGGTGCTCGGGGAACCACCGGTCCAGGGGCACTCCGGGCAGGATGCCCTCGGCGGCCAGCTCGGCGCAGATCTCACGGGCCGGGCGCGGGCCGTCCACCGCGAACTCCTTGAAGAAGGGCGCGGTCCAGGGGAGGGAGAAGCCGTCGACCTCCGCGATGCGCTCCGCGGCGTAGTGGCTCTTCGCAAGGCACAGCTCGCCCACCCGCCGGATCCCGCGGGGGCCGAGGGCGGCCAGGTACAGCGAGCCCCGGAGGGCGATGAGGCCCTGGTTCGTGCAGATGTTCGAGGTGGCCTTGGC
>JAOZQC010000202.1:0-1059 GCA_029932425.1 Planctomycetota bacterium
CTCCACGTAGTCGGAGGGGGCTCGAGTCCGGGAGAGAGAGAAGCACATGTACTGGGCGTCCATGTTCGAGTACGTCTGGAGGTCGTGGCCGGGTGCCGAGGCCGTCACCGTCTGGGGACCGGAGAGAGACCCCGTGAAGAGTACCCGGCCCCGGGCGTCGGTGACGGCGGTGCGGGCGGAATCGCCGATCTCTACCTTCGCCCCCTCGATGGGCTTTCCGGTCTCCTCGTCGATCACCTTCACGGCGAGAGCGCCGCGGACGGGCCCCGCCCCCACCCCGGGGATCTCGATGAGCGAGTCCAGGCGGTGGAGAGGGAAGATCACGTCGCTCACCGGGTCTCCGGAGGCATCGATCTCGATCCGGCTTCGTTCCCCGAGCACGGGCCACTCCCCGTACCAGTCATTCACCTCGTAGGAGGAGTCCGCTTCGTAGCCGATCGTGGCGGCCAGCCCGTACTCGCCGGGTGGCACGCCGGAGAACCGGAAGGCGTACCCGGCGGCCCGGGTGGTTTCCTGCCTGGCCAGGATCCGGTCCTCGGAGTCGAGGAGGTAGACCGTGGCCGTCCCCGCATCCAGGGGAGGCCGGAGCTCCAGGACCACCGGCACCTCCGAGGTCCCCGCCGTGGTCTCGATGTTCACGGCGCCCCGGTACCGGCCGTCGGGGAGCCCCGTGGGATCCGCGCGGACCCGGATCCGGGCCGGAGCGGAGGTTCCCGCGCCCTCGAGGGTCGCGGTGAGCCACGCGCCCCCGGACTCCGTGCTCGCAAAGACCGAGGTGACGGAAAGGGTGCCGGTTCCTCCGTTTTGCACCACGATCCAGCCGTCGGCCAGACTGCGGAGGAGGTGCAGCTCCCGGGGCGTGACCACCGCCGCTGGCCCCGTGGACGGTACGCGCGACGCGGCCTCCCGGACCGCGGCGGCGGCGTCCACGAGGCCCCTCCCGTAGAAGTCGTCCCTTCCGGCGGCCCCGAGATCCCGGGTGGTGGAGAGGAGGATATCGCGGACCTCGGCGGCGGTGAGCGAGGGGTTCGCCGCGAACATGAGGGCCGCCACGCCCGC
>JAOZQC010000202.1:1069-6455 GCA_029932425.1 Planctomycetota bacterium
TGCCGAGCCTGCCCTCGAAAGTGCTGAGGACCCCGTCCGCCTCGCGGTAGGACGACATCTCGCCCCCGGGCGCCGCGATGTCGATCGTCGAGCCGTAGTTGCTGTAGCTCGCCCGGACCAGAGACGGCCCCACCGCCGAGACGGAGAGCACCTCGGGGTAGGCGGCGGGATAGGAGGGGACCGGGGAACCCCCGTTCCCCGCGGCCGCCACGGTGAGCACCCCCTTGGCGGCGGCGCGGGAGACGGCGTCCGCCTGCGTCGTGGAGCTCCCGGGGCCTCCCAGGCTCAGGTTGATGATCCGGGCGGGGCTCGGGTTCAGGGGAAGCCCCGGATCGGAGACGCCCGCGGCGTAGAGGATGCCGCAGGCGACGTCCCAGTCCGTTCCATGCCCGGTCTTGTCCAGGACCCGTACGGGCAGGATCTTCGCCTTCCATGCCACACCCGCCACGCCGATCCCGTTGTTCGTGACGGCGGCGATGGTGCCTGCCACGTGGACGCCGTGGTAGTCGCCGATCGCGGTGGGGTCGGGATCCCGTCCGTCCCCGTCTCCCGCCCGGGCGGTATCGGAGACGAAGTCGTACCCGGAGGAAAGCACGTTCCCGTCGAGGTCCTCGTGCGGGAGGATCCCGGTGTCCACGACGGCCACCACCACATCCGGGGAGCCCTGGGTGATCTCCCACGCCTCCGCCAGGCGGATCACGTCGTAGTGCCACTGCCGGGGGTAGAGCGGATCGTTGGGGGTTTTCGCCGCATGGAGGATGCCGTTCCGCTCCACGGTACGGACCCGGGGGTCCCGGGCGAGGCGCTTCAGGGCCCTCTCCGTGCACCGCCTTCGTCCTCCCCGCCCGCCCCGGTACCATCTCGTCTCCGCCAGGCGCAGGCGGAAGGCCCGAAGGCAGGCCAGATGGTCCACCGCTTCGAGACGAAGGTCCGGGTGATCGGCGAGTACCTCCTCGATGGTCCCCGAGGCCAGGCGGACGATGACCTCCCCGGGCCGGTACGAATCCGCGGGCCGGGCCCGCGCCCCCCGCTTCCTCAGGGCCTTCCCGGGGCCCACCGGTTCTCCCACCACGAGCGCACCGGAGATCGACCCGTGGGCGCGATATTCGTCCTCGGTGTGCCACGCCTTCGGCGGCTTCGGGGCCTTGATCTTGGCCAGCACCGCGACCGCCGCCCCCGCGCCTCCCGTCACCCGGACGTGCAGGAGGTAGTCCCCCGTGACCGGGAGGCGGACGGGCCCCACCTTCGCCTTCGACCCCTTGCCGGTCCCGCCGAGGTCGATGGATCCTCCGCCCGGTTCGTCGAGGGCGTCGCAATGCACCTCGCCGTAACCCGCCGCGACCTTGAACTTCGCCACGGAACCGGCCAGAGCGAAAAAGGTGAACGTGGCGAGGCCCCCGGAGTCGGCCACCGTGGAGCCCAGCACCTTCTTTGGGGCCTTCGCCTTCGTGACGAGGTCGTACGACCCGGTGGTCCCGCCGTCGCCGCGGACCTGGATCACGTACGTCCCCGGGTCGGCAATGTAGAGCTTGCGCACGGTGTGGGCGGCACCCCCTTTTGGGTACCGGGAGGCGGCGGCGAGGGAGACCTCGGCGCCCGCCGGGTCCCGGAGGCCGAGCCTGGCCGTGAGCGGCTCTTTCTTCCAGGGGAGGAGCTTCAGCGTGAGCAGGGATCCCCCCGTCACGTCGATCCGGTAGCAATCCACCTCTCCGGGGGAGGAGATCTCCCCGTAGCAGCGCTCGCCCGGCAGGAGGTGCCGGGGTTCCTCCGCCCGGGCGGAAAGGCAGAGGAGGGCCACGAAGAAGAAGGTGACGACGGACAGCGCCCTTCGGGTCGCCGTGAAGGAGCTTTCGTTCATTTCCCCGCTCCCGTCTTCCAGCATCTTCCGGGGGTCCGGATCGGCCCCCTCCACCCGCGGAGGTTACTCCGGTTTCCCGGCGCGGGCAAGGGGATGGCCTCGAATCCCGTCACGGCCCGGGTCGTTCCCGTACGGGCCGAGTTCCGGCCCGGGAGGTTGCTCCCCCTGTACTACCGACGTTCCGGATCTTCGCGCGGCTCCCGGATTCGGCGGGAGCCGGCGCCGAAGGCACCCGCCGCCGGGCGGCGGGGAGGATCCGCCTCCCCCGGAGAAAGAAGACCGCGCGGGCGTGCCGGTCGCAGTTCGGCTGCGGGCATGCCCGCGATGTGTCCCGGCGGCCTGCTCCCCCGGGTTTCGTCAGGATCCACCACCTCCCACGAGCCCTTGATGGACTTCGACGGAAGGGGGGGAGCTTCCGGGGGACGGGTCCGATCCGTATTCCCACGTGGGAAAACCGGGCGTCCGGATGAGGAAGGTAGCTGCGGGAGGGGAAGCTCGTCAAGGCCCCGCCCCCTCCGGTTTTCCGGAGGGGCCGGTTCCCGGCGACCCCGTCAGTCGCGCTCCCAGGGCCGGGCGGAGGGGCCCCGCCGGATCCGGCGAAGGCGGCGGGCGGCGTGCTCGCTCGCGGAGCAGGAGAGGTCCGAGGAGGCGTCGTCGAGCAGGGCCTCGACCTCCGGGCCGCCCAGCGGGAACAGCGCGTCGATGATCGCTTCCGGCAGGAGGGATCCTCCCCGGCGCGCTTTCGCGAAGAGGTCGATCAAAGGGCCTGCGATCGCCCGGTCGCCGGTCCGGCCGAGCGCCTCGACGAGGGCCGCCTGCTCGGCCTCGCCGGCCTCCGGAAGGCGGGCGAGGAGGGCGCGGACCGCGGCCGAAGTTCCGATGTGGGAGAGGGCCTCCATCGCCGCGTACCGTACGCCCCGGGCCGGGTCCCGGAGGAGGGGAGCGATGCCCGGAACCTCGGGATCGCCGCCCAGGCGGCCGAGCGCCCGGACCGCGAGCGCTCTCCTGCCGGGCCGGGCGTCGCCGAGGAGGGGAAGGATCTTCCCCGCGAGGGGGGCGGCTTCCGGGACCTTCCGGATCTCCCCCCCGAACCAGGCCAGGCCGTCCAGGGCGGCCGCCCGGCGGGGCTCCTCCCCGGCGTCGAGGTCCTCTGCCAGGAAGGGCACGGCCCGGGGATCCCCCGTCCGGGCCAGGGCCCGGAGCGCGGCGGAGCGGGTGGCGTCGCCCGGTCCCGCCGTCATCGCCAGGAGGCGATCCGCGACGAGAGCCCCCCGGGCCCCCAGGGCGTCGAGGACCTCGGGGGCGGGATCGGGCCCGTCCAGGCGGCCCAGGAGGCCGGGAATGTCGCGGGCGGCTTCCGGCCGGCTCCTCCACTCGGGGTCCACGAGGTCCAGGACCCGCCGGGCCTCGCGGCGGACGACGGCCTCGGGGTCCGCGAGCCGCTCGAGGAGCCGGGGGACGGCGGCCGCCGCCTCCGGGCACCCGCGGGGTTCCGGCACGTGCTCGTTCAGCCAGTCCGCGGCCTCCCGCCGCACGAAGGGGTTCGCCGAGGTGAGACCGAGGACGAGCGCCGTCCTCGCCCTCCGGTTCCGCGAGCGGGTGAGGGCCAGGCAGGCGAGGGCGGGCTCCCGCCCCCCGAGCATCTCCCGGGTGAGGAGGTCCACGTCCCGCCGGTTCTGCAGGTGGGCCAGCCCCTTCCGGAGACGGCGGTCCACGGCGCGCCGGTGGGCCCCGGAGTACTCGAGCCGTCGGTCGTCCCGCGCCTCCGCCTCCTCCGCGGCGTCGGCGGGGGCGCGCCGGCTCCGGTTCCGGTAGGCCCACCACCAGTAGCCCCCCTGCACGAACACGGTGACGAGGATCAGGATCGGCACCGCCCCGCGGGGAGCGGGCACCTCCAGGTAGCTCCGGTCCGGCCAGACCTTCTTCCGGTAGCGGGCCCGGACCTCGTCCCGGATCGCGGGGAGCAACCCGTCGCCGGGGACGCGGGTGAGGAAGAGGCTCTCGAGGTTCCGCTTCACGAGCTCGTCCTCGGTCCAGCCGAAGCCGTAGGTCCAGGCCGGGAATCCCCCGGGCCCCGGGGGGCCGTAGCAGATCACGAGGTCGTTCCCCTTGCCCCCGAGCCACTTCGCCTCCTGCCAGTGGGCGAGGCTCGAGTCCCCCTCGAAGCCGGCGGCGATGAGGTTCACCCCCTTCTCCGGGCAGAGCTTCGCGTTCAGGCGGTCCCAGGCCTCGATCGAGAAGTCGCGGGCGGCGCGGCCGAGCAGGCGGCCCGAGCGCCGCCAGTCGAAGAGCTGGGCCCCGGCGGGGACGACGGAGTCCCCGCCGATCTTGAGGACCGCCAGGTCCGCGAGCAGCTTCGGGCGGTCACCGGGGGGAACCCCGAGGGGACAGTCGAAGAGGGGCAGCGCCTCCGGGACGGCGGGGAACGTGAAGACGCTCGGTCCCGCCTTCAAGGGGTTCTCGACAAGGCGCACCGTCCACCCCGGGATCACCGCTCCCGTGCGGTTCTCGGCCACGAGGACGCGGTAGCCCTCGTCCTCCTCGTTCCCGGAGTCCGGGGGGACCGCCCGAAGATCCTCCGCCCCGAACGCGACGCGGATCTCCTCGAAGACGGCGGCCGGGATCTCGTAGACCACGCGCCCGCCCGGGACCCGGACCGTGGCCGTCCACCGCTCCCCGCGGTACCCCTCGACTCCGCTGGAGGCGGATCCTCCCCCGCCGGCCGCGTGCCGCGGCCCACCCCCTCCTCGCCGCTGCGCGGCGGGCGCCTGCGGCGCCGGCTCCCGCCCGAATCCGCGACCGCGAGAGGATTCGGAAGGCCGGGAGCAGGCGGGTCACCCCGCCCGGCTCGGAGGTCCGCGGTTCGCCCCCGGGCCGCTCACTTCTTCTCGATCGGAAGGTCCACGTTGTCGTCGATGCCCCGCTCGAAGGTCTTCCCGGTCCGGGTGGAGGTGATGATCGTGACGTCGATCTTCTTCCAGAAGCTGTCGTACTCGCTCCGGTTGTCCCGCCGCTTGGCGGCGATGGCGTTCCGGAGCCGCACCTCGGCGTTGTTCGTGCTCACCACGTAGCCGATGACGAGGACGCCGAGCACGAGGACGATCACCGTCCCCGCGATCCGCCGCATCGACCTCTTCCGGAGCGTCACGGGCACCCCCTCCCCGGGCCGGGCGCAGTGCCGGACCCCCCCGGCTCCCCGCCGGCCCCGCCGGCTCCCGGATCCAAACTCCCCCGGCACGCGGCACAAGGGTTTTCGATGGTGAAGCTCGCGGGGAAGACGGTCCGCCCGGTTACGGGAGCGCTTCCCGGAGTCCTCCGGCGGGGGAGGACCGAGCAACCGCGCGGCTCCCGCGGGAAACCGGCAGGCTCTCAGGCCTCCACGAAGCGGGCCGCTTCCTCCAGGGAGCGGGTGACCAGGGCATCGGGGACGGGGGCGTCCCGGGCGCCGAAGGCGCGGACGAGATCGCCCAGGCGGCTCAGGGCTCCCGCGTCCTCCAGTGAGATCTTCTCGCAGGGAAGCATGAGGTC
>JAOZQC010000203.1 GCA_029932425.1 Planctomycetota bacterium
GAGCATGATCATCGACACCTTGCGTCGTGTCGTCTCGCGGTCCTGCTCGAGCTTCTTCGCCGCGGTCTCGAGCGCCCGTTTCTTCCGGGAGTTCGGCTTCGCGGCCAGGCGGGCGAGATCCCGCTCGATCGCCGCGCGCCGCGCTTCGATCCGGTCCGGCCGGTCGAGAATGCGGGTCGTGGCCCGGGTGTAATCCCGGAGCTTCCGGGTGTACGACCTGTCCCAGGTGCGCCCGAACTGCTTGCTGAAGGCGGCGAGGGACGTGGACGCCTTTGCCTCCAACCGGGCGAGCTCCTTGCCCGCGGGGTCGTAGAAGCGGAACGCGGGCAGGTTCTTCGAGTACCGGCGGCGCAGCTCCTCGCCGCGGATCGTCTCCACGTTCGGCCGGTAGCAGTGGAACTTGCGGAGGGCGAGGCCCACCCGCTCGTTTCCGAAGACGTTCGCTTCCAGGCTCCGGGAGATCTTCCCGTCCGCGGGATCGTGGATCCGCACCAGGAAGGGGGCGGAATCCGGAGAAGCGGGGGCGGCCAGGTTCCGAATGCGCTCCGCAGCGCGGAGCGTGGTCGCGGCGTACGCGGAACCGTCCGTGCGGGCGGCGAGTCGAAGGTCTTTCCAGGCGACCTGGACCCGCTGCCGGCTGGCTCCGCAGCGACCGCTGCCTCAGCCCGCGTCCGCGGCGGCGGGCCGGAAGTACCAGCTCGCCGCGAGGACGAGGACGCCGGCGGAGAACACCATCGGGGATCTCCTCATCGCGCGCTCTCCTTTCCGGAACGGGACGCCCACCGCCCGCGTTCCCTCGCTCATCGAATGAGTATAGTTCTCACTCGCTATACCGCAAGAACGAAACGGAAAGCGCCGCGGGCCCCGGCCGGGGCCCGCGGCGCGGAAGAGCGCGATGGGGACGGGTGGGGCCCGCCTGCGCAGGGGCTTCTACTCGGCGTTCTGGTCTCCGTGGGGAAGGAACTCGGGCCGCAGCGTGCAGGCGTCGAAGATCGCCTGCTCGTCCTCCTCGATCTTCTTCTTCTGGGCCCTGAGCTTCGCCTCCTGAGCCTCGAGCTTCCTCTTCTTCGCCGGGTTCGGCCTCTTCTCCAGGCGTGCCTTCTCCTTGTCCAGCACGATCTGGCGGCCCTCGACCTTGTCGTAGCGGTCGAGGATGTCCTTCATCTTCTTCTGGTAGTCCTTCAGCTTCATGGTGAAGCTGGCGGTCCACAGCTTCTCCATGTAGCGGGAGAAGGAGGAAAGGGACTTGGCGCGCCGCCCCTCGATCTTCGCCACCGGCTTCGCGGCGGGATCGAAGAAGTAGAACGCGGGAAGCCTCTTCTTGTGCATGTACTTGTCCTTGAGCTTCCCCTCCGGCATGTCGAGCACGTTCACCCGGTAGCAGTTGAAGCGCTTCAGGGCGAGACCCACGTTCTCGTTCCGGAAGATCGTTCCGTCGAGCTTCTTCATCGTCTTGTCGTCGGAGATGTCGCACAACCAGACGACGCTCGGCTTGTTGTTCGCCTTGAGCTCCGGGAACTCGGCCTTGATGCGGTCCTCGACGGAGAGAGCTGTCTCCCCGTACCCGGCACCGCCCGTCTTCTCCGCGAGGCGCAGGGGGGTCCAGTTCACCTGCACCCGCTGGCGGGCGGTGCCGCAGCGGCCGCCGCCTCAGCCGGCCTCCGCCGCGGCCGGCAGGAAGTACCAGCTCGCGACGATCACCAGGGCGAGAGCGGCCCCGGCTCCGATCCACTTGCGCATGGAACACCCTCCACTGGCGGTCCGCCCGGCGCCGTCCCCACGGCCCCGCCGCGACCGCCGCCGCCGTCACATCGGCTAGAGCACGGTCCTTCATCCAGAGTATACCGCCGAATCCGGGGGGGCAACAGGCAAATCGTCCTCAACTGGAGTCGCTCGATCGTGCGGGTGGGGTGCATTCCCGCAGCCGGGGGGTTCAGCGGAGGGGGGCGGCGATCCGCAGGGCCCGGGCCAGGGACTTCAGGGCCCGGTCGTAGCGGCCCGCGAGGAGGGACTCCTCCCCGCTCGCCAGGGCGTTCCGGGCCCGGTCCAGGCGCTCCTCCCCCTCCGGGTCCGGAGGGTTGAAGAGGATCCCCGAGAGCACGCCGGAGACGTGCCGGCGCCCGGCTTCCGCCAGGTCCACGTCGATCCCGGGGAGGGTCACCTTCCCCTCCCCCCTCGCCCTCGCCTTCTTCCAGGACCGGGCCGTCCGGGAGACGAGGGTGAGGACCCTCCGCTCGCTCCGCGGGTCCCCCCCCCCGAGCTTCACCGCGGCCCGGTCCAGGGCCCGGACCGCGGCGGCGATGCGTTTCCGCACCCCCCGCGGCAGGCCGGGGTCCGCGAGGAGCCCCGCCGCCGTCTCCCGGGACTCGAGGATCACCGCCGGCAGGGCGAAGCCGTAGTGGATGCGGGCGTCGAGGTCCAGGACGTACCCGGCGATGGAGGCCCGGAAGACGTCGGTCCCGTCCTCCGGGGGGGCGGTGATCACCGCGGTGTAGGTGCCGTCTCCCCCGTCCCGGACGAACCCCAGCGTCCCCCGGGAGGGCCCGGGGGACGGCGTGAAGCTCACGGGGAGGCCCGGCCCGTAGAGAACGCCCCGGGCGTCCCGGGCGACGAGGGTGAGGACCGCGGTGGCCCGTCCGTCGGCCTCGATCCTCCCCGGGGTGAAGAAGAGGTCGCTGCGCTCGGGATCGGGAGGACCGAGGTACCGGACGGTGACGGCGTCCGGCATCACGGCCCGGCCCGTGCCGGAGGTCACGCGCACCGTGAAGCGCTCCTCGCCGGTTTCGGGGGGAGCCCGCACCTCCACGGAGTAGGTGCCGTCCCCCCGGTCGGTGACGGGACCGAGGATCTCGCCGCGTCCCTCCCCGGTCACGCGCACCTCGAGGCCGGGCGGCAGCCGCTCTCCGGCCAGGTTCCGGGGATCCACGAGGATCGTGGTGCGCCAGGCCCCGTCCCCCGGCACGGCGGGAGGGACGGCACGGACGATCGAACTCCCGGGATCGGGGGCGCCGGAATCCGCGTAGAGAGCGAGGACGTAGAAGTTCAGCGGCCCTCCGTAGTTGGAGTTCGCCGCGAAGCCGACCCGGATCGTGTAGGCGCCGTCCTCCGGGAGCTCCCGGTTCTCGATGAGCGCGTCGGTGTCCGCGCCCAGGGGCCCCAGGCGGTTCTCCGCCACCAGGGGCGGCCGGATGTCCTGGGAGCGGGCGAGGAGGGTCTTCCCGTCCGGGGCGAAGAGCGTGACCTCCACGTCCGCGTCCCCGCCCACGTGCCAGGAGTCCACCTGGATGGAGATCCGGTCCCCCGCCGACCCCGTGAAGCGGTACCAGTCCTCGTCCTTCACGGTCTCCGCGGTGCCGAAGGCCACCTCGTTCAGGGCGATGGGGACGGCCGTCGCGGGGGTGTCGTTCGGCTCGCGGGGATCCTCGCCGGCCGGTAGATCGGGAAAGTCGATTCCGAAGGTGGTGAACCCTCCCTCCACCCGAACGAGGGCCGGCCGCCCCGGGTTCTCCCCGTCCGTGCCGAAAGCGCGCCCCCGGAAGTCGGCGTGGGTCCCGGCCCAGTAGGGGACCATCGTGGCCGCCCCCCGGAGGGGCAGCGCCAGCACCCGGTACGACCCGGGAGGGAGGCCCTCCACGCGCCAGGACCCGTCCGCGAGGGTGAGCGCGCCCGCCGCCGGCTGCCGCGTGAAGAGGTCGATGACCACGATGTGGACGCCCCGGTGGTCCTTCCGGCCCTTCAGGGTGGCGCGTCCCTGCATCGCCCCCCGCGTGGTTCCCGTGCCCGCCGCGGGGTAGAGAGCGGTGACCCCCGCCACATCGTCCGGCTGCAGGGTGCGGAACCGGATCGCCCCCAGCGGCAGCTCGAAGAAGAGGGTCGACCCGCCGAGGGGCGAGTGATCCAGGCCGAGGAGATGGCCGATCTCGTGCGTCATCACGGCCTGCACGTCCGCGGCGAACTCCGTGCCGGGCGTCGTGGTCTCCCATCTCCAGGCGCGCGCCGGGGAGTCGTTCAGGATGATGTCGGCGTCGGTCATGACGCCGTTCGAGGAGTAGGGAAAGGTGAGCCCCAGGGTCAGCGGCCCGAGCAGGGAGTCGTCCCAGCGGACGAGGTTCACCCGGTCCGAGGAGTCCTGCCTCCAGGCGGAACGGTTCCGGTCCTCCACGAAGTCCACGGCGGAGGTCTTCACCGCGGCCCAGGTCTCGAAGGCCTTCCGCACCGCCGTGACCTCGAGGGGGCCGCTGGGGATGTCGATGGAGCCCCGCGTGTCGAGGTAGTACGTGATGCGGCCCCGGGCGTCCACGTTGGGCTGGTCCGGCACCGCGAGGTTCCACTTCACCACGACTCCGTCGTGCTCGCGGAGGAAGACGTAGGCCGGGGCCGGCGCGGAGAGGAGGGCCGGGACGAGGAGGAGGGCCGCCAGGAGGGTCCGCCGCGGCGGGCTCACAGGCCCGCCACCTTGCGGTAGGCCTTGCGAAAGCGGGAGGCCGCCTTCGCGTGCTTCCCCGCCGCGAGCTTCTCCTCGCCCTTCCGGAAGCCGGCCTCCGCCCGCTCCACCTTCCTCGCCGCCTTGCCCTCCGCCCCCGGGCTCACGGCGTCGATGGCTTCCCGGGCCGCCTGCCGCGCCGCCTCCGCCAGCTCCCACGTGAGCCCGGCGAGGTCCAGCTCCCCCTTGCCCTTCTTCTCGGCCTTCTCCAGGTTCTTCGCGGCCTTCTGCAGGGCCTCCAGGGTGGCCTCCGCTCCCAGGGCGTCCGCCGCCGCCGCCAGCTTCTTCCGCGAGGCCTCCGGCGTGCCGGGGTCGTCGAGCAGGGCGAGGACGTCCGCCCGCACCTCGGCCATCACCTCCGCGAGGGGGAAGCCGAGGGAGACGGCGGCGGTGAGGCCGAGCGCCTTCCCGCGGACGGAGGCCGTGAGCTCCGCGACGCCCGGCCCGGTCCCCGCGGTGTAGATGGAGGAGTAGGATCCGTCCCCGGCGTCCGCGGTGGCGGAGAGGGCGCCGTCTCCGGTCTCCAGCAGGAACACCACGTCCTCCCGCCCGGGCCCGAACTCCTGGCCGAGCGCGTCCCGGGGCACGAGCGTGACCTCGGCCGTGGCGGCGCCGTCCGCGCGGATCCGCCGGGGGCGGACGGTGAACGTGCTCTCCTCGGCGGAGACGTCTCCCAGGTAGCGCACGGTGAGCGCGTTCTCCACCCGCGCCGTCCCCTCCCCGTTGGCCAGGGTGACGGAGATGGAATCCGGGCCGGGGGTCGCCCCGGCGGTGAGGACCGCGGTGTACCGGCCGTCCCCGTGGTCGGTCACCGGCCCCACGGTGCCGCCGCCCCCGGGCAGGAACGTCACGGCGACACCCGGGCCCAGGGCCTCGCCCAGGGCGTTCCGGGGTATCGCCGTGAGCAGGGATCCCTCCGGGCCCCCCGCGTCGAGGGTGGCGGGCTCCGCGGAGAACTCGCTCGTCTCCGGCGAGGGGGCGCGGGAGACGTCGAGGACGGCGAGGAGGTAGAAGGCGTCCCGCCCGGCCCGGGAATCGACCGTCCCGCCCTGCTCGTACACCACGATGTCGTAGTCCCCGTCGGCGAGAAGGAGGTTCTCGATCCGGGCGTCCCGGTCCGGCCCCGCGACGCGGTTGGCGTAGAACGCGGGGGAGCGGATGTCCGTGGACCGCAGCTTCCGGCCGTCGGGTTTCACGACCTCGAGCACGGGGTCCAGATCGCTCCCGATCCGGGCGGCGTGGACCCGGATGGAGACGACCCGGCCCGCGGCGCCCCGGAGGCGGAAATGGTCCCGGTCGCCGGGAACGTCGATCCGGGCGGCGGTGATCGATCCCACCGCGAGGTCGGTGGCGGTCTCCGGCGTGTCGTCGGGCTCCCGGGGGCTCTCCGCCGGCCCGGGGGCCAGGTCGACGCCCGTCACCTCCTCCCCGGGGCCCACCCGCACGAGACGGGCCGGGCCGGGGTCGGCCCCGGTGGCGGTGTAGGGGGCGGGCAGGAAGGAGGTGGAGGCGGAGGACCAGTAGCGGTTCAGGGCCCCCAGCACGGTGTAGGGACAGGCGGCCACCAGGTACACGCCGGGAGGCAGACCCCGGACGGCGAAGGCGCCGTCCGGGCCCGAGAGACCGGAGGCCGTCACCTCTCCGCTGGCGGCGTCGATGGCGATGACCTGGACGCCCCGGTCGTCCCCCCGGCCCTGCACGTCCGCGGTGCCCCGGATCGCGGCAAGGTCCGCGGCGTAGGAGGAGGAAGGGTAGAGCGTGGCCACCGCGGCCCGGTCGTCCGCGTCGAGGCTCCGGAAGGAGATGGCCCCCGGCGCGGCGGCGAAGTACATCGTGGCCCCGGGGAGCCCCGAGTGGTCGAGGCCCAGGACGTGGCCCCACTCGTGGGTGACGACGGACTCGATGTCGGCGGTGTCGGGGGAACCGGGGGTACGGGTCCCCCAGTACCCGGGCAGGTCGAGGGCCGGA
>JAOZQC010000204.1 GCA_029932425.1 Planctomycetota bacterium
CCAGTGCGCCCTCCTCGGCGCGGTGCCCGACGCCCGGAGATGCCGCGAGGCCCGCCGGGCCCTGCTCGAGCTCCGGCGGAGGGAGTGGCGGCCGGAGTCCCGCGCGCTCCTCGACCGGATCCTCGCCATGACCCGGGAGCTCGCGGACGGCCGGCGCCCGGACGCCGCGGCGGAGGTCCGCCGCTCCGTGAACCGCCTGAAGCAGGCCACGATCGCCCGGGTCGGGGAGGAGGTCCGCTCCGCCCAGGTGCCCACGCACCGCCGCGCCGTGCGCCTCCTGGTGGCGGCCTGCCTCGCCGCGCTCGGGGGAGCCGCCATGTTCGCGTGGTTCTACTGCCGGCTCGTCCGGGAGCGCCAGGCCCTGGAAGAGCGGGTGCGTCGATCGGAGAAGCTCGGAGCCATCGGCACCCTGGCCGCGGGGATCGCCCACGAGATCAACAACCCCCTCGCCACCATCTCCATGTCGGCGGAGGCCCTGGCGGAGAGGATCGGCCCGGGCACGGAGGAGCGCGAGTACCTGCGCGCCATCCAGGAGGAGACGGCCCGCTGCCGGGCCATCATCGGCGACCTCTCGGACCTCACGCGGGGGGGCGCCATCGACCGGGAGCCCGTGGACCCCGAGGAGATCTGCCGGGAGGCCGTGCGGATCGTGCTCCGGAGCCGCGAGACGGAGGCGGCGCTCGAGACGGAGATCCCCGAGGGCCTCCCCCTGGTGAGCGCGGACCGCGGCAAGCTCCTCCAGGTGCTCGTGAACCTCCTCCTCAACGCGATCGACGCCACGGAGGGGAAGGGTCGGGTCCGGCTCGCCGTCCGCTCGGGGAACGGCCGGATCTCCTTCGGGGTGACGGACGACGGCCGCGGCATCGATCCCGATCTCCTCCACCGGATCTTCGAGCCCTTCTTCACCGACCGCGAGAGCGGCGTGGGCCTGGGCCTCACCCTCTGCCACCGGATCGCCGAGCTGCACGGAGGGGAGCTCACCGTGGAGAGCGAGGGACGGGGGCGCGGCGCCACGTTCACCCTCGTGCTCCCGCTGGAGGCCACCGACCATGCCTCCTGAACCGGTCTCCGTGCTGGTGGTGGACGACGAGGAGCGCATGCGCGCCTTCCTCCTCCGGGAGCTCCGCCGCCGCGGCTTCCGCGTGGAGGGGGCGGCCACCGGGCCCCGGGGGCTCGAGATGGCCCGGGACGGCGACTTCCACGTGGTGCTCCTGGACCTCCGGCTGCCGGGCCTCACCGGCCTCGAGGTGCTCGAGGAGCTGCGCCGCACGCCGCCCTCGCCCGAGGTCATCATCATCACCGGCCACGGCACCATCGACACCGCCATCGAAGCCATGCGCCTCGGCGCCTACCACTACGTCACCAAGCCCTTCAAGCTCCGCGAGCTCGAGCTGAACATCCGGAAGGCGTACGAGAAGATCACGCTCGAGCAGAAGAGCCGGCGGCTGGAGCGGCTGGTGGCGGCGGGCGGCGTGGCGCCGCGGCTCGTGGGCGAGAGCCCCGCGCTCCGGCGGGTCCGCACCCTCATCGAGAAGGTCGCCCCCACCGAGTCCACGGTCCTCATCACCGGGGAGTCGGGGACGGGAAAGGAGCTGGTGGCCCGGAGCATCCACCAGGCCAGCTCCCGGGCGGAGGCCCCCTTCGTGGTCGTGAACTGCGGCACGCTGCAGGAGGCCCTCCTGGAGTCGGAGCTGTTCGGACACGAGAAGGGCGCGTTCACGGGGGCGGTGCGGACCCGGGAAGGCCTCTTCGAGGCGGCGGACCAGGGGACGCTCTTCCTCGACGAGATCGGGGAGATGCCCGTCTCCCTCCAGGTGAAGCTCCTGCGCGCCCTCCAGGAAGGCGAGGTCCGGCGCCTGGGCTCCAACCGGAGTATCCGCGTGGACGTGCGCCTCATCGCGGCCACGAACACCGACCTCCGGGAGTCGGTGCGGGAGGGGAAGTTCCGGGAGGACCTCTTCTACCGGCTGAACGTGCTCCCCGTGCACGTTCCCCCTCTCCGGGAGCGACGGGAGGACATCCCCGACCTCGTCCGCCACTTCCTGGCCACGATCCCCGTGCCCGGCAAGGGTCCCTTCACGATCTCCGCGGAGGCGCTCGAGGCCCTCACCCGCTACTCCTGGCCCGGGAACGTCCGGGAGCTCATGAACACCGTGGAGAGGATGAAGATCCTCGCCGACGGGAACCGGCTCGACCTCCGCGAAGTGCCGCGGGAGGTGCTGGGCCAGGACCGCGCGGCGGCCGCCTTCGGGGCGGACCCGGAGCTTCCCCTGGCCGAGGTGGAGCGGAGGCACATCCTGGCCGTGCTCCGCCACACGAGGGGGAACAAGACCCGGGCGGCCGCGATCCTCGGCATCACCACCCGCACGCTCTACAACAAGCTGGCCGGCTACGAGCGCGCCTGAAGGCCGCGGGCCGCGGCGGGACCCCCCGGCCCTCCGGAGCGGCCGCGCCCCCGGGGCAAAGTCGGGGCGATGCCGCCGGGGGCCTGCTATCGTGGAGGCGATCTCCCACCGGGCTCGCTCCTTCTCCCGGGAGGCCGCCATGGAAGAGGACCGGAACGACGACCTGGCCTACGCGAGGATGATCCTCGACACCGAGTCGCGCGCCATCGCGGCCGTCCGCGATCGCCTCGACGAGAGCTTCCTGAGGGCCCTCGACCTCATCGAGGCTTGCCGGGGCCAGGTGGTGGTCACGGGCGTCGGCAAGTCGGGTCTCATCGCCCAGAAGGTTTCCGCCACCCTCGCCTCCACCGGCACGCCTTCCTTCTGGCTCCACGCCACGGAGGCCTTCCACGGCGATCTCGGCCGGATCCGCGACCGGGACCTGGTCCTGGCACTCTCCCACAGCGGCGAGACGGAGGACGTGGTGCGCCTGATCCCCCTCCTCCGCCGGCTGGGCGTCCCTCTCGTGGCCATCACCGCCGACCCCGGAAGCCGCCTCGGGCGGGAAGCGGACATCGTCCTCCCGCTCGGGCGCCTGGACGAAGCGTGCCCCATGGGACTGGCCCCCACCTCCTCCACCACCGCCACGCTGGCCCTGGGCGACGCCCTGGCCCTGGCCGCCTCCCGCCGCAAGGACTTCACCCGGGAGGAGTACGCCCTGTTCCACCGGGGCGGGGCGCTGGGCAGGAAGCTCCTCACGGTGGGGGAGATCATGCGGAAGGGCGAGATGCTCCCGGTGGTGGGTCCGGACGTGTCCGTGCGCCGGTCCCTCTCCCGCACGCCCGGCCCGGACGGCCGGCTCTCCGGGGCGGTCCTCGTGGTGGACGGAGACGGCCGCCTCCTCGGGATCTTCACGGACGGCGATCTGCGCCGTCACGTGGAGGAGGGCACGGAGTTCCTCGAGGGTCCCGTCTCCGCGGTCATGACGCCGAACCCCAAGACGGTGCGCACGGACATGCTGGTGGCGGAGGCGCAGAGGCTCATGCAACGCCACCAGATCGACGAGGTGCCGGTGCTCGACGCGGAGGACCGTCCCGTGGGCATCCTCGACATCCAGGACCTCCTGGAAGTGGGGTTCGCCCTGTGACGCCGCCCGGCCCCGCCGACCTGGCCCGCGTGCGCCTCGCCGCCTTCGACGTGGACGGGGTCCTCACCGATGGCTCTTTCCTCCTCGACAGCCGGGGGGGGGACGCCATGCGCTTCGACACCCGGGACGGGCTGGGCCTGCGCCTGCTCATGGAGGAGGGCATCGTGGTGGCCCTCATCAGCGGGCGCCGGTCGGAGGCGCTGCGGCTCCGCGCGGAGGCCCTGGGTATCCGCCACGCCCTCCGGGGCGTCACGGACAAGGCCGCCGCCCTCCGGAAGATCGCGGAGGAGGAGGGGGTCGAACTCCACGAGGTCCTCTTCCTCGGCGACGATCTCCCCGACCTGGCCGCCTTCTCCCTGGCGGGGGTCCGCGTGACGGTCCCGGAGGCCCCGCCGGAGGTGAGGCGGCGGGCCCACCTCACCACCACCCGGCCGGGAGGCCGGGGAGCCGTGCGGGAGGTGGCGGAGTGGCTCCTCGCCGCCCGGGGCCGCTGGGAGGCCGCCGTCGCCCGGTTCTCCGGGGAGACGCCATGATCGCCCGATCCCTGGTCCGCCCCGCGGTCACCTTCCTCGTCTGTTCCTCCGTGGGGCTCCTCGTCCTCTTCTTCGTCCTCGGGGAGGACCGCGGGCCGCCCCGGCGTGGGATGCACGTGCAGGCGATCGGGGGCACGGGGGGCGGGCCCCGGCCCTCCGGCGAATCCCCCTGGGCGGATCTCCCCGTGGAGGGGCCGGTGGACCGCGTGGCGTTCCGCCGCTACGAGGAGGTGGCCCTCGCCTCCGGGAAGACGGTCAAGGTCCTGGGCTGGTTCGCGAGGGCGGCCGACGTCACCTTCGGGGACGGGGGCAAGGAGTTCGTGGCCCGGGACCTCGACCTCCGGGTCTGCGCCCGGCCGCGCACCGAGGAGGAGGTCCGGAGGAAGCCGGTGATCCTCTCCACGATCCGAACCCCCCGGGCACGGGCCCGGGAGGAGGAGGGGCAGGTGGTGCTCCTCGCCGACCGGGAGGTCCACGTGGTCTCCGCGGCGGGGGCGAGGTCCTCGACCCTCGACGCCGAGGACCTGGCCTGCCGGCTCACGGACCGCACCGTGTCCTCCCGGGGCCGCGTGCGCATCGTCTCCGACCGGTACGTTATCGAGGGGACGGGTCTCGCCGGCAACGTGGACCTCGCGAGCAGCTTCGAGGTGAAGCGGGACGTCACGGTGACCCTCCCCGCCGCGGCCCTCCTCGGGACCGCCGCCTCCGACCCGGACGCCGTCACCGTCATCCGGTCCCCGGGCCCCATGCTCCTGGAGAAGCTCGAGGCGGAGAAGGGGAAGCCCGTCCCGCTCCGGATCACCTTCCGGAACGGGGTCGAGGTCGTCCAGAACGAGGGAGCCCCCGGGGGGCCGGACACCCTCCGGGCGGGCTCCCTCGTGCTCGATCTCGCCGTCCGCAAGGTTTCCGCCGAGAGCGGCGGGGCCGGCGCGGAGCAGGTCTCCCTCACCTCTCTCGACGCCCGGGGCGAGGTCGTCCTCACCCGGGGCCGGGAGAGCCGGATCACCGGCGACCGGCTCGTTCTCCGCACCTCCGGGGGGAAGGAGGAGGTCGTCCTCTCCGGCCCCGCCACCGTGCACCACGAGGGACCGGGGGCCGGCCTCGAGGCGCTCGACCTGCGAGCCGGCGCCGGCGGCACGCTCCGGCGCGACCTCCCCTCCGGAACGGTCCTCTCGGAGTTCCGGGGCGGGGTCCACGTGGAGCGCGGGGGAGCGGAGAGGCAAGCGCGGGACCTCGTCCTGGACGCGGAGACCGTGACCCTCCGGCGCGCCCCCCGCGAGGGGCCGGACCTCCGCGCCGCGGGGAACGTCCGCTTCCGCACTCCTTCCGCCACGGGCACCGCGGCCCGCCTGCGGTGGTCCCGGCGGGGACCGGACCGCACGGGCCTCCTCCTCACCGGCGATCCCCGGGTGGTCCTCCGGGCCGGGAGCTCCCTGGGGCTCCCGGGAGACGAGGCCGCCCGGCCCGCTCCCGCCGAGGAGGGCGGTCGGACGGTCCTGGCCTGCCGGGGCCCGCTCACCCTCCTCACCAGGGGGGCGGATCACGCCGTCTCCCTGGACGAGGATTGCCGCCTCGAGGAGGTGGAAGGGGATACGGTGCGCTCCGTCCTCACCGCGGACTACCTCTGCGCGTTCGTGTCCCGGAACAAGGTGAAGAGCGTGTGGGCGGCGGGTCACGTCACCGCGGGGGGGAAGGAGGACACGCCTCCGGAAACGCCCGGGGAGGCGGAGAGGAGGGAGCCGGAGGGGGCGAAGGCCGCCGTCCGCCGGGAGTACCTGGGGGAGGGGGACGAGTTCTTCTACCACGCCGACCGGGGCCGCGCGCTCCTCCTGGGCCGGCCCGCCGTGCTCCGCCTGACCGAGATCGCCGCCCGCCCCGACCGCCCGCCGGGAAGGGAGAGGCGCCCGGCCGACGCGGTGAGGGCCCCGCGCCTGACCCCGGACGACGCGAAACCCCTCGTCACCGGCGAGGGAGACGTCGACGCCCTCGTGTTCCTGAGGAGCGCGGGCACCGGCCGCCTCCACGCGTTCCGGCTCGCCTGCGACCGCCTGGATCTCACTCCCCGGCGGGAGGTGCCCCGGGGAACCAGGCCCGGGGATCTCGCGGGCCGGATCCTGCGGCTCACGGCCCGGGGCCGCGTCGTCCTGGAGGGCCGGCGACAGACGGGCACCGGGGCCTCGCTGACCTACGAGGGCGCTTCCGGGAAGGTCACCCTCGAGGGCACCCCCGCGGCGCTCGTCCGCGAGCGTACCATCGCCGGCCGTTCCTACCGGGACCTCTTCCAGGCGGATCGGTTCCGGGTAGGCCTGGCGGACGGGGAGATCCACTCCTTC
>JAOZQC010000205.1 GCA_029932425.1 Planctomycetota bacterium
CGCCCCGGGCGGATCTCGCGCACGAGCCCCCGGGCCGCGAAGAGCATCCGCCGGCGGCGCCGCTCGAAGTGCCTGAGGAGCGAGGCCGCGAGCGACACCGCCCGCTCCAGGGTCCGGTGCCGCTCACCCGGAGGTACGCCCCGCAGCGAGGTGGCCAGGAGGATCGCCACCGCCCCGCGGTTCTCCCGCTCCATCTCCTTGACCACGAGCCGTCCCTGCCGGGCGCTCACCCGCCAGGCGATGCAGTGCGGGCTGTCGCCCGGGCGGTAGTCCCTGAGCGACCGGAACTCCACCCCCCCGCGCTCGCGGCGGACCCGCTCGTGCACCGAGAGCACCGACGCCCGTGCGCCGGGCAGGAGGTCCTCGGCCACGGGCAGAGCGGCGGGCACCACCACGATCCGCCCGGGGAAGCGGGCCATCCGGCGCTTCTCGAAGAGGCCGAACGGGAACCTCGTGGAGAGCAGGGCGTTCGTGATGTTGTACGCGCCCCGCCGGCGGATGCGCGCCGCGTACACGAAGGTCACGCGACCGCCAGCGGGGATGGACGCCGCGAAGCAGCGCGACTCCATTCCCGCCAGGGCGGACTGGAGGGCGTCCTTCAGGAGGATCCCCTTCGCGGGAAACCAGCGGCGGCGGTTCTCCACCCGCACCCGCACCGTGAAGGCGGATCCCGCCTCCACCATCTCCGGGAGGTCGCGCTCGATGGCGAGCCCCCGGAGATTCAGGGTGGAGAGCACCACGGACAGGAGGATCGCCGCGAGCAGGAGCGCGAGGACGAGGAGCACGTAGTTCCGGTCGGTGGAAGCCCCCAGGAAGCCGAGGGCCACCACCCCCGTGAGGAAGAAGCGGCCTTCCGGCGTGGTGGTGGGCAGCTCCCGGAAGGAGCGCAGGACCGGGCCGCGGCGGCGCATGTCCCTCCCGAACGGTAGGGGGTTCTTCCGGTTCACGGAATCCCATCATAACCCGGCGGTCGCGGCTGCTACCCTGGCCCCGTGCAGCGCGCCGGCTCCACCTTCGCGATCCTGATCCCCATCCTCTTCCTGGGCATCGTGGGCCTGGTGACCCTGCCCGCGGCCCTCTGCCGGATCCGCGTCCACGAGGAGGTGGCGGCGGTCCACGCCCGCCGCCGGGTGGGGGTGGCCGAGTACCGCCACCGCGCCCGCACCGGCCGCTTCGGCTTCCTCCCCGACCTCCTCCGCCCCGGTCCGGACGGCGCGCGCTCCCTCGAGTTCGATCTGCGCGCGGACCCGGCCACGGGCATCGCCCGCGTCGGCCCCTACGCTCTGGCCGTCCTCCTTCCCGACGAGGGGGGGCGGCCCGTGGACTTCCCCCGCTCCCCGCGGGTCTCCCCCCGGCTCGCGCGGACCGCCTTCCGCGCCGTGGCCTGGCCCGTCGAAGCCGCCCCGGATCCCCGGCAGGTCTACGTGCTGGGCACGGACCTCGTCATGATCGAACGCCCCGCCGACCGGGAGTCCCTTCGGGCGCCCGTTCCCCCGCCCCTCGGGCGCATCCCCCTCCTTCCCCCTCCCGCCCCGGGTCGGGACGCCGCGCTGCCGCCCCCGTGGAGGTACACCCTCCGCCGGGAGACCGCGGCCTGGTTTCGCCGGAGGTTCGCCGCCCTGGGCCTCCCCCCGCCCCCGGACTTGCGGGCGACCCCCCGCCGGCCGGGGGCGGGCCGCTGACCTCCCGCCCGCCCCCGGGCCCCCGCGGAGGGCTCAGGGAACGAGCACGATCTCCACGCGGCGGTTCCGCGCCTTCCCCTCCCGCGTGCGGTTGGAGGCCACGGGCCGGGTGTCGCCGAAGCCGGCGCTCTCCACGCGCTCCGGGGAGAGCCCCCCCTTCGCCACCAGGTACTCGGCCACGGCCCGCGCCCGCGCCTCCGACAGCTCCTGGTTGCTCTTCCAGGCCGACTTGCGGATCGGGTCCGAGTCCGTGTGGCCCTCGGCCCGCACCCGGATCCCCGGGGCCTCCCGCACCAGGATGGAAGCCAGGATCCCCAGGCGCGCCCTCGCTCCCCGCGTGAGCGTCGCCTTGCCCGACGGGAAGGACGCGCTCGCGGGCATGGTCACCACCACCCGGCCCTCCCGGTCCGTCCCCACCTGGAGGTCGGCCACCCCGGCGGCCAGGAGCAGGCGCCGCAGGACGCCCGCGGTGAGCGCGGCCCGCGCCGGGGCCTCCACCGGGGCGGGGGCCTCCGTGGCCAGCGCCGGCGGCTTCGCCGCCTCCGCCTTCATCTTCTCCACCTCACCCATCAGCTTCTCCACGGTGGCGGCAAGCTTGCGGTTCGCCTTCCGGAGCGCTTCCATCTCGTCCGCGGTGGGCGCCGCGGGGCCCTCCTGCGGAGCCGCGCTCTCCGCGGGAGCGGTGCTTTCCCAGCCCGCGAACGCGCTCTCGTGATCGGGCGGGGCGACCTTCTCGGGGGCGACGGTTCCCGCCGTCTGGCAGCAGGATGCGGGAAGGAGCAGGGCGGCCGACAGGCAGATCAGGGCGAAGTGACGCATGATGGACCTCTTTCTGGCAGGGGGAAAACGCTCTACGGGCAGTGTAGGAAACCCCGCCGTCGCGGTCAAGGGGGAGCTACGAAATAGGGGGGGAAAAGTGTCTTGTCACCCAAGAAAATGGGGCATGGCCCCCGCGGCGCGGCCGCCCCCGGATCCGTCCCCCCGCACGGGATTCACGAGCCGTCCCACCCCCTCGATCTCCACCTCCACCACGTCCCCGGGGCGGAGAGGCCCCACCCCCTCGGGGGTGCCCGTGAGCACCACGTCCCCGGCCTCCAGGGTGACGTAGCGCGAGAGCCGGGACAGGACCTCCCCGATGGTGTAGAGGAGCCGCCCCGTGCGGCTCCTCTGGCGCACCTCCCCGTTCACCCTCACCTCGAGAGAGAGATCCCGCGGATCCTCCACCTCCGAGGCCGGCACCAGCCCCGGCCCCAGGGGCAGGAACGTGTCGAACGACTTCGCCCGGGTCCAGGGCCATCCCCTCGCCGCGTCGGCCCTCTGCAGGGTGCGGGCGGTGACGTCGTTGGCCACGGTGTAGGCCGCCACGAGCCCCGCCGCCTCCGGCGCTTCCAGGTCCCGCCCCCCCGCTCCCAGCACCAGCGCCAGCTCCCCCTCGTGGTGGACCTCCCCCTCGAGGCCCGGAGGGATGCGGATCGCCGCCTCATGCCCCAGCAGGGCGTTCGGGAGCTTGGCGAAGAAGACGGGTTCGGGGGGCGGCGCTCCCCCGCTTTCCTCCGCGTGGGCCCGGTAGCTCCGCAGGAGGCAGAGGATCTTCCCGGGCCGCAGGACGGCGGGCAGGAACTCCACGGGGTCCGTCTCCCGCGGGGCGTCCTCCGGGACCGCGGGGAAGCCCTCCACCACCATCCGGTCCGTGGACGGCCCCTCGATCCGGAGCAGCCGCTCCCCTTGCAGAAACCCCGTCCGGCGTTCTTCCCGCGCCCGGTAGTTCACGTACATGGGGACAGGCTATCACCGGGCGCCGGGGAATGCGCGCCTGGACCGCCTTCCCCGTGCGGTGCGCCGGCGCGGGCCGCGGCCCGCCCCCGAAAACGGGCTCTCCTCCGCGCGGGGAGCCCGCGAAGCGCGTTCCCCGGCGGCGGCGGACGAGGAGCGACTTCGCGCCCGGGCACCGGATCCCGCGGGAACCGCCCCCCCGGAGGGTTCGGCGGATCAGCCCGGCAGGACGGTGCGGAAACCCGTCAGGTTGTTGGCGAAGCCAGGGTCGTTGTAGTGCCGGGCCCAGGTCCGGGCGTACTCCTTGGTGAGGGCGTGGCACCCTCCCTTCAGCACCTTCAGCTCTCCCAGGTCGTCGTACCAGGTGTCCGTCCACTCCCACACGTTCCCCGCCAGGTCCATGACCCCGAAGGGCGAGGCCCCCTCCGGGTAGAGATCGACGGGGGTCGTGCCCCGCTTCCGCGCCGCGCGCGAGTTCAGGTACCGCACGTTGAACCGGTCCCCCCAGGGGTACGCCCGGCCGTCCGTTCCGCGCGCCGCCTTCTCCCATTGCTCCTCGGTGGGGATCCGCCTCCCGGCCCACCGGGCGAACGCCGTGGCATCGAAGAAGCTGACCCCGGTGACGGGATGGTCCGCCCGGCCCGGAGGCCCCTCCGGGCGATCCCAGTTGGCGGGCCTCGGGTGCCCCGTCTCGCGTACGAACTCCGCGTACCTCCCGATGGTGACCGGATACCGGTCGATGGAGAACGGGGGCAGATACCGGAGTTCCCCCTCCTCTCCGAAGAGAAAGGGACCCGCGGGGATCAGGATGAGCTCCTCGAGTCGGGCGGCGGACCGCGTGGGTGACATGAAGGCCTCCGGCCCTCTTATCGGAACTCCGGGCGAGGCCGGTTTAGCCCGCACTTCTCAGGAGGACGCCCGGTTTCCGCCGGAGCCCGTCTCTCCTGCCGGGACGGCTCCTCGTCACCGACCCGCCAGGCGTCGACTTCCCGCCGCACCCCGCCTCAGCGGCGACCTCCCGCCGAGAGCAACCCGGGGTGGACCCGGGGACCCGCGCCCCGGCGGCCCGCTACCCCACGAACTCCACGCCGCGCTCCCCCGCCTCCACCTCGCCGATCCGCACCGGCTCCTCCCCCGACTCCGCGAGCCGCCGCCGGACCTCCTCCTCGTGCTCCGGGCGGACCACGAGCACGAAACCGATCCCCATGTTGAACACGCGGAAGCACTCGCTCTCCGCCACGGGCCCCCGCTCCGCCAGGAACCGGAAGAGGGGCGGCACTTCCCAGCTCCCCCGGTGGATCCGGGCCCGGCAGCCCGGGGGCAGGACGCGGGGCACGTTGTCCGGGATCCCCCCTCCCGTGATGTGGGCGAGAGCGGAGACTGCCTCTCCCTCGAGCAGCGGGAACACCGCCCCCAGGTACGACCGGTGCACGGCCAGGAGCGCCTCCGCCGCGGTGACGCCCAGCTCCGGCACCCGGCTCTCCGGCGCCAGGCCGGCCCGCTCGAAGAAGATGCGCCGGGCCAGGGTGTAGCCGTTCGTGTGGAGTCCCGTCGAGGGGAGCCCCAGGATCGCGTCGCCCGGCCGGACCCGGGATCCGTCCAGGATGCGATCCCGCTCCACCACCCCCACCACGGTCCCTACCAGGTCGTACTCCCCCTCCGCGTACACGTCGCGAAGCTCCGCCGTCTCCCCCCCGATGAGGGCGCACCCGTTCTCCCGGCACGCCCGGGCCAGGCCGGCGAGGAGTCCGGAGATCACCCCGGGTTCCACGCGGCCGATGCCGATGTAGTCCAGGAAGAAGAGCGGCCGCGCCCCCTGCACCAGGATGTCGTTCACGCAGTGGTTCACGATGTCCCGGCCCACCGTGTCGTGCCGGCCCGCCCGGACCGCCACCTTCACCTTGGTCCCCACGCTGTCCGTGGAGGAGACCAGGACCGGCTCCCGGTAGTCCTCGACGGGGACGCGGTAGAGCCCTCCGAAGCTGCCCGCCCGCGACAGGCACCGGTCGTCAAGGGTCGTCTCGATCTCCCTCCGGGCGGCGGCCAGGGCCCGCTCCGCGGCGTCGATGTCCACGCCCGCCTCGCGATAGCTCAGGGGTTCGTTCTCGTGGTTCCCGCTCATGACCGGAGGCTAGGCGACGGCCGCTGCGGAGCAAAAGAATCCACCCACCCCCTTCCCCCGCTATGATGCAGGTACCCGTCCCGCGGGGGACTGGAAGCCGAGCACCCGATCCCGGGAGGGGGCGCCCCCGGTTCCCCTGCCCCGCCGGTACTCCCCATCCATGAAGAACATCGTCGTCCTGGGCTCCACCGGATCCGTGGGGACCGCCGCGCTGGAGGTGGCGGCGGCCTTTCCCGACCGATTCCGGGTCCTGGGTCTCGCCGCCCGGCACTCCGCGGAGACGATCGCGGCCCAGGCCGGCCGGTTCTCGCCGCGCTTCGTCTCCCTCGCGGACCCGGGAGCCCGCCGCCGGGCGGAGGCCCTGCTCGCGGGCACGGGCGTGGAGGTCCTCGATCCCCCCTCCCTCCTCGACCTTCTGGGCGGACTCGGGGAGGTCGACGTCGTCCTGAACGCCATGAGCGGCATGGCGGGCCTCGCTCCCACCCTGGCCGTCCTCTCCCGGGGGGGCACCGTGGCCCTCGCGAACAAGGAGCCCGTGGTGGCCGCGGGGCGCATCCTCCTGGGAGTGGCCGCCGAGAACGGAGCCCGCATCCTCCCCGTGGACAGCGAGCACTCCGCCGTCTTCCAGGCCCGGCGGGCGGGCTCCCCGGGCGAGGTCCGCCGGATCCTCCTCACCGCCTCCGGCGGCCCCTTCCGGGACCGCCCCCTGGACACCTTCCCCCGCATCACCCCCGAGGAAGCGCTCCGCCATCCCACGTGGAAGATGGGCCCCAAGATCACGATCGATTCCGCCACCATGATGAACAAGGCCCTCGAGA
>JAOZQC010000206.1 GCA_029932425.1 Planctomycetota bacterium
CGGCGCCGGACCACGGCCCTCCTCGACAACTTCTCCTGGGGCAAGACCGACCTGCCCGACCGCCTGGGGGCCCTCGTCCTCGCGGCCCGCGCCCTCCACGACACGGCGGTGGTCTACGGCACCCCGTTCATCTCGGGAAAGGACTCGCTGAACAACGAGTACTCCGTGGGGGGGAAGACCATCCGCATCCCCCACACCCTCCTCGTCTCCGCCCTTTCCGTGATCGAGGACGTGACGCGGACCGTGACCATGGACCTGAAGGGGCCGGGCCACGGCCTCTACCTCCTCGGCCGCACCGCCGACGAGCTGGGCGGCTCGCACTACTACCTGCTCCTCGGGGAGACGGGGGCGCGGGTCCCCCGGGTCCGTCCCGAGGAGGCGGTGGCCGTCTTCGACGCCCTCGAGGGCGCCCTGGAGGAGGGCCTGGCGGCCTCCTGTCACGATCTCTCCGAGGGCGGGCTGGCGGCGGCCCTGGCGGAGATGGCCTTCGCGGGCGACGTGGGCGTCGAGGCCGACCTCGCCGCGGTACCCCGGGCCGAGGGCTGCGACCGGGACGACGTCCTGCTCTTCTCCGAATCCCAGAGCCGGTTTCTGGTGGAAGTGCGCCCGGAGCACCGGGCCGCCTTCGAGGAGCGCGTCCGGGGGATCCCCGCCGCGCGCATCGGGGAGACCACGGCGGGAGACCGGCTCCGGATCCGGGGCCTCTCCGGCGCCCCGGTGGTGGACGAATCCCTGGAGGACCTGCGGGAAGCCCACCAGGCTCCCCTCCGGTGGTGACCATGACGAGACCCAGGACCCTGATCCTCCGCACCGCGGGCACGAACTGCGACCGGGAGACGGCGCACGCCTTCCGGCGCGCCGGGGCCGAGGTGGAGCTCGTCCACGTGGACCGGGTGATCTCGGATCCCGGGATCCTGGCCGGCGCCCGGATCCTCTGCTTCCCCGGGGGCTTCACCTACGGGGACGACCTGGGCGCGGGCACCATCGCCGCCCACCGGATCCGGGACGCCCTTCTGGAGCCCATCCGCGAGCTCGTGGGCTCCGGAGGACTCGTGCTCGGCATCTGCAACGGCTTCCAGATCCTCGTGAAGACCGGTCTCCTTCCCGCCCTGGGAGGACACGGAACCACCGGGGAGGCCACGCTCACCGCGAACGACTCCAACCGCTTCGAGGACCGCTGGGTCCTGCTGGAGGCGGTCTCCGACCGCTCGCCCTTCGTGGCCAAGGGGGAGCGGATCTTCTGCCCCGTGGCCCACGCGGAGGGGAAGTTCGTGGTGCGGGACGACGACGTCCTCCGGCGGCTGGAGGCGAACCGCCAGGTGGTCTTCCGCTACGTGGACCGGGAGGGCGGCCGCGATCCGGACTACCCGCACAACCCCAACGGTTCCCGGAACGCGATCGCGGGGATCTGCGATCCCACGGGCCGCATCCTGGGCCTGATGCCCCATCCCGAGCGCCACCTGGAGCCCTTCCACCACCCGCGCTGGACGCGGGAAGGTCTCGCCGCGGAGGGCGACGGCCTGCACCTCTTCCGGAACGCGGTGGAGGCCGTCGGCTGACCCCATCCCCCCGGGACGCCCGGAGCGCCCCTTGAAACATCGATGACAGGCACAGCTTTTTCACTTTTCTGAAACATCGATGACAGGCACAGCTTTTTCACCTTCCTGAGACATCGATGACCGGCACGGCTCTTTCGCGTTTCCAAGGCTCCGGGGCCCGGCGCGGCCTCCTCGAGTCTCGCCCCGCGCCGGGAACCTCGCCTCAGGAACGGGCGCCCGGCTCCGCCTGCCCGGCGGAGGGAGGGGCAGGGTCGGGCCGGCGCCGGGCGGCCAACACCCGCGGGAGACGGTGGTAGTCGCGGACGATCCGCTCGAGGACCCACCCGCCGGGAAGGAGGGAGGCGATCTCCTCCTCCCGGCCGCCCGGCAGCTCCACGAGCACGTGTCCCCCGGGAGCCGTGACCTCGAGCGCCCCCCGGAAGAGCCGCTCGTAGAACCTCGCCGGATCCTCCCCCGCAAACACCGCCGCCTCCGGCTCCCTCCGGCACTCCGGGTCCGTCACCTCCCCGGGCGCCACGTACGGCGGGTTGGACACCACGAGATCGAAGGGAGCCCGGGATCGGACCGGGTGGTGCAGGTCTCCCTCGAGGAACTCGCCCCGATCCGCCACCCCGTGACGCTCCGCGTTCTCCCGCGCCACCTCCAGGGCGGCGGCGCTCACGTCCGTGGCCGTGAACCGTCCCTCCTTCACCTCCACCGCCCAGGCCACCGCGATGCAGCCGCTTCCCGTCCCGATGTCGAGGAGCCGGGGCTCCTCGAGACCGCGGGAGAGCTCCACGGCGAGGTCGACGAGATGCTCCGTCTCGGGTCGAGGCACGAGCACGTCGGGCGTGACCTTCAGGGAGAGCGAGTGGAACTCCTTCACCCCCGTGAGGTAGGCCACCGGCTCGCGGGCCGCCCGGCGCCGGACGAGCGCCCGGTAGCGCGACAGCTCGGCGGCGGAGAGGGGGCGATCGTGGCCCGTGTAGAGGCGGATCCGCTCCACGCCCAGGACGTGGGCCAGGAGCACCTCGGCGTCGAGCCGGGCGCTCTCGATCCCCGCCTCCGCGAAGTACCGTTCGGTGCGCCGGAGCACCTCGAGCACATCGAGCCGCTCCCCCGGCATGGCGACCGGGGTCAGGCGCGCCGGCTCTTCCGCGCCGCGAACCGGGCTTCCCGCTCCCGGGCCTTCCGCTGGGCGTCCTGCTTCGCCCCCTTGAACACGGAGATCACGATCGAGACGAGGACCATCGTGGAGAAGATGGTGACGAGGTACAGGCCCGGCCCCAGGGCGGCGAGGTGCCCCTTCAGCCGCTGGATGAACCGCCCGTACTCCTCCACCGCGGTGATCTCGAGGTGCAGGTTGCCCCAGATGTGGACGACCCGCGACCACCCGATGATGGCCCCGTCGATGGCGGCCAGGATCACCGGCCACACGATCATCTTCCGGTGGTAGATGTTCCACACGGAGACGATGAGGCCGTAGGCCGCCAGCAGGAGCACGAACCCCCCGCCGATCGAGTCCGCCCCCGTGAGGTTCCCCGTCACCCAGGTCCTCTCCCAGGGCAGGAGGGACCCGATCACGAGCGCCAGGCTCGCGAACAGGAAGAAGAAGTACTGCTTGAAGATCGTGCCCTCGGCGATGGGGAGGAACCCCGCGCAGTGGGGGCATCGCGCCGCCCCCCCCGCGATCTCGCTGCCGCAGAACACGCAGTACTTCGTGGCGGGAGGTCCTTCCTCCTCCGGGAACTCGGGGAATTCCGGCTCCTCGAACTCCGGGGTTTCGGGAGACTCCTCCCCGCCGGCTTCCTCCCCGGAGGGCTCCTCCGCGGCGGGCTCCTCCCCCGCGGGCTCCTCCGTCCCCGTCCCGGCCTCCTCCTCCCCCTCGGCGGCGTGGGGCTCCCCCTCCTCCCCGCGCTCCTCCTCCTCGTCCCAGAGGCCCTCCTCGGGGTCGTCGCTCTTCTTCCAGTCGTCGGATGAGCCGCTCATCATCGTCTTCCTCCTTCGCCGATCCGGGGGGGAACGAATGGTCCGGATCTACCACGTGGGGCCGCGGCGGCCAAGTTCAAACGCTCTCCACCAGCGCCTTCAGCCTGAGCTCCCGCTGCCTCTCGTGGAGCCGGGCGAGGAGCTCGTCCAGGTCCCCGTCCATGACCGCGGCGAGATTGTAGAGGGTGAGGTTCACCCGGTGGTCCGTCACCCGGTTCTGGGGGAAATTGTACGTGCGGATGCGCTCGTTGCGGTCACCGGACCCGATCTGGCTCCGGCGCAGGTCCGCCCTCTCGGCCTGCGCCTTCTCCCGCCGGTGCTCCAGGATCCGGGAAGCCAGGATCTTCAGGGCCCGCGCCCGGTTCTTGTGCTGGGACTTCTCGTCCTGGCACTCCACCTTCAAGCCGGTGGGGAGGTGGATGATCCGCACCGCGCTGGAGGTCTTGTTCACCTTCTGTCCGCCCGGCCCGGACGCCCGGAAGAAGTCGATCTTCAGGTCGTCCCGCTTCAGGTCCACCTCGATCTCGTCCGCCTCCGGCATCACCGCCACCGTGGCCAGCGAGGTGTGGATGCGGCCCTGCGCCTCCGTCTCCGGAACCCTCTGGACCCGGTGCCCCCCCGACTCGTACCGGAGGGCCTGGTAGACATCCCGGCCCTTGATGGAGGCGATGACCTCCCGGACCCCCCCCAGCTCCGTGCCCACCACGGAGAGCACCTCCATCCGGTAGCCCCGGCGCTCCGCGAATCGCTGGTACATGCGGAAGAGGTCCCGGGCGAAGAGGGCGGCCTCGTCGCCTCCCGTCCCCGCGCGGATCTCCAGGATCACGTCCCGGCCGGAGAGCTCGTCCGTGGTGAGCAGCTCGTCCACCGCGTCGTCCAGGATGCGCCGGGCGAGGGCCTCCTTCTCCTCGATCTCCGACCTCGCCAGGAGCCGGGTCTCCTCGTCCTCCGCGTCGGCCAGGAGCGCCCGGGCCTCCGCGAGGTCCGCCTCCGCGGCGGAGAGCTCGTCGTAAAGCCCCGCGAGCCGGGCGTGGCGGCCCATCTCCCGCTGGATCGCCGCGGCGCGGACGTGGTCCGCCGCCACCTCCCCGTCCTGCGAGAGCCGGAGAAGCTCCGCGTACCGGGCCTTCGCCTCGGCCAGATGTCTGCGGACCGGTTCCTCGACGCTCATCGAACCCTCCCGGCTCGGGTGGGCTCAAGTCTACCGGGCCCGGGGGGAAAGGGGAACGGTTGCGCGGGACGCCGGGACGCGGGCCCTCGCCCTCAGCCGGACTCCGGGAAGGAGACCGCCTCCCTCCCCTCTCCCCGCCGGAAGCGATGGCGTTCGTCCTCCTTCCCCGGCACCCGGAGGTCGAGATCCAGGAAGGCCACCCGCTTTCTCCAGTAGTCCACGGCGAGGACGTAGGTGGCCATCCGCCGCAGGTGGTAGGTGAGGGCCTTGCGGTTCTTCGCCAGGGCGGAGTTGGGCGAGAAGGAGATCCGGAGCCCGGTCTCGCCCGCGTCCCGGACCACGGAGACCCGGAGCGTCTTCTCCGGCTCCGCCATCCGGCTCCCGAAGACGGAGACCAGCTCCTTCCGGAGGGAGGCCACGTTCTCCGCCCCCCCCACCTGGCCGATGAAGAAGGAGGCGAACATGGTGAGGAGGAGCATCCCGATCAACCCCATGGCGAGCATGATCATGATCGAGCGATGCATCCTCGGCCTCCCTGGGGTCCGCCGTTCCCTTCCCGAACGCTCCCGAAGCGACGGCGGGGACGGGCACGCCCTCGCTCCTACGGATCGGCATTCCGGCCCTCCCGCCTTGAGGGAGGATCCCCCCCGGGCCGGGATGGCGCCCTCCCGCTACTCGGCGGAGAGCGCGGCGAGGGAAGGCGAGAGGCGGAGCCGGTCCCCCTCCCGGATGCCCTTCCGGGAGAACCACCCCCGTTCCATCTCCAGGGCGTAGAGGGCGGGCTCCCCGGAGGAGTAGAGGGGCGCGGGCCCCGGCTTCCCCCAGTGCGGCTCCATGGACAGGATCCGGACGATCCTCCCCCTCCGGTCGGCGAAGCAGATGGAGAGGGGGATCTTCGTGTTCTGCATCCAGAAGGTGCGCACCCCCTCCTCCGGGTAGATGAAGAGCATGCCGTGGTCCGGAGCCAGCCGATCCCGGTACATGAGCCCCCGCGCCCGCTCCGCCGGCGTCCTCGCCACCTCCACCCGCGCCGTCACCAGGCCCCCGCGGGCCTCCGCCGGCGGGGGCCCCCCCGTCGGCGGGGAGCAGCAGCAGCGTACCGCCGCCGGGGGCGGCCCTCTCCCCGCGGCAGGATCCGCACGCCGCGAGAAGGGCCAGGAGCAGCGTCGCGCCCGGTCTCATCCGGCCTCCTCGAGAAGCTCCCGGACCGCCGCCAGCGGCAGGCCCACCACATTCGATCGGCTCCCCTCGAGCCGGGCCACGAAGGCCTCCGCCTCCCCCTGGATCCCGTACGCCCCCGCCTTGTCCAGGGGCTCCCCGCCCGCCACGTACCGTTCGATCTCCCGGGGAGAGAGCTCCCGGAAGGTCACCCGGCTCTCCACCGCCCGCGAGCGGACGACGCCGCGGCGGGCGTCGAGGAGCACCACTCCCGTCACCACCCGGTGGGTTCGGCCGGAAAGCCTCCGGAGCATCTCCCGCGCCCGCTCCGGCGTGGCCGGCTTCCCCAGGATCTCCCCGTCCAGCACCACCATGGTGTCCGCGGCCAGGATCAGGCCCCCGGCCTCCCTTTCCGCCAGGGCCCGCGCCTTCCGCGCCGCCACCTCCACCGCGGCCCGGCCGGGAGGGAGCCCCTCCGGAGGGGTCTCGTCGACGTCCACGGGGGCCGGGCGGTGCTCGATCCCCGCCCGCTCGAG
>JAOZQC010000207.1:0-1311 GCA_029932425.1 Planctomycetota bacterium
CACCGGCGCCGGGTTCTGGCGGTTACTCTCGATGATCTTCAGCGGGTTGCCGAACGCCATGGGGAGGCTCAGGGCTCCGAACATGGAGAGCGCCCCCACGATGCTGCCCCCGAGGAAGATCAGGGCGAACCCGAAGAAGAGCAGCATGTGGCCCAGCGCCCGGGCCGAGCCGGCCTCGCACTTCCAGAACCGGGCGTGGGAGAGGATGTCCCCCACCGCCCCCGTCACGGCCGCGACGAAGGAGGCGCCGGGAGGCGCGCTCCGCCTCGCGGACAGGGCCTTCCAGTAGCGGACGGCGCCCACCGCGAACACGAGGAGTCCGAGGAACGTCATCGCCCCCAGCACGGGCTCCAGGATCCCCGGGGGGAAGATCCCCTGGAAGTAGGACTCGTGCCCCTCCCCGCCTCCGAAGAGAAGGTAGAAGGCCCCCCAGATCACCAGGGGGACGAGGAGGAGCACCGGGATCCACCCCGGGCGGGAGAGCGCGGTCTGGACGAACCCGAACGGCGAGTAATGCCGGATGACCTCCTTCCGCACCGCGGCCAGCACGTCGCCGGGCCGGGCGCCGCGCGGGCACTGGATCGAGCAATCCGTGCAGCCGTAACAGAGCCACACGTCGGGGTCCGCGAGCAGGTCCTCCTTCAGGCCCCACTGGGCGAGAATCATCTCCTTCCGGGGGAACGGGGCGTCGTCCGGCGAGAGCTCGCAGGCCACCGAGCAGTTGCCGCACTGCATGCACTGCTTCAGGGTATCGCCCCCGGAGGCGAGGATCCTGCGGACGAAGGAGAGATCGGGTTTCACGAGCTTCGCATTCGCCATCATCACCTCCGCGGCCCGGTCAGAACCCCTTGAACGGGTTCATGCCGATCCCCTCGATCTCCTCCGAGAACTCGTTCATGATCGCGGCCAGGCGGTCGTACTCGTCGATGGCCAGCTCCTCGATGCGCACCCGCTCCGTCTCCAGGGCCATCTGGGTGAGCTTCTCCTTGATGTTGTCGGCGCGGGTCCCCATGAGCTGGCTGCCGTGGATGAAGTGGCACTGGTAGTCGTCGCCGGACTTGCAGCCCACGAGCAGGATCCCGTCGAAACCGGAATCCAGGGCCTTGTTGATCCACACCACGTTCACCGAACCCAGGCAGCGCACGGGGATCACCCGGAACCACGGGCTGATCCTCCGGCGCGCCAGCGCCGCCCGGTCCAGCGCCGGGTAGGCGTCGTTCTCGCAGAGGAATGCGAGCAACCGGGGTTTCTCGTCGAACTCGTCCGGCACGTGCACCGCGCTGATCATGGAGACCACGGCGTCGATGTTGT
>JAOZQC010000207.1:1321-2848 GCA_029932425.1 Planctomycetota bacterium
TGTTGTAGTCCGCGAAGTTGATGATCCGCTCCGGGCAGGCCCCCAGGCAGATGCCGCAGCGGCGGCAGCGGGTGGGGTTCGGCTGGGGCGTCCCCTTCTCGTCCTCGTTCAGCGTTCCGAAGGGGCACTCCTCCGTGCATCGCTTGCACTGGGTGCACCTCTGGAGGAAGAAGTCCGGGAAGGAACGGTCCCCCCATCGCGGGTGGACGGCGTACCCCTCCGTGAGCAGCCGCGTGGCCTGGATCGCCTTCAGCACCGCCCCTTCCGCGTCCTCGCGGCAGGCCACCGCGTCGTTCGGAGCCCGGAGACATCCCGCGGCGTAGATGCCCGTGCGCCGCGTCTCGAACGGGAAGCAGATGAAGTGGGAGTCCGGGAAGCCGTACCGGAGGGCGGGCAGGTCCGGCCCCTGCCGGTAGTCGAGGTTCAGGATCTCCGTCCCCTCGTGCTTCTCGAGTTCCTTCACCAGCTTCTCCGCGGCCTCGACCTGGGCGGGGGACTCGTTCTTCTCGATCACGACCCGCGCGTCGCGGAGGGCCCGGATGGCCTCGCCGTCCGCCGCCACCGGCACCATCCCCACGGCCAGGACCACGAGGTCCGCCTCCACCTCGATCTTCTCCCCGAGGAGCGTCTGCTCCGCGGATACCGTGAGGCGGCCGTTGCCGGCCGTGACCCCCGTGACGTCCGCCTTCGTGAAGAACACCCCCTCGTCCTCCTGGACGCGGCGGTAGAAGTCCTCCCACTGCGAGGGGGACCGGATGTCCTTGTAGAGGATCACCGCAGTGGCGTCCGGATCCGCCTCGCGGACGTAGAGGGCCTGCTTCAGGGAGACCCGGCAGCAGACCGCGGAGCAGTAGGGCAGGTGGTCCTTGTCCCGGGAGCCCGCGCACTGGACGAAGACCACCTGCCTGGGGGGCTTGCCGTCGGAGGGTCGCAGCACCCGGCCCCCGGCGGCCTTCACCATTTCCTCGAACTCGACGTTGGTGACCACGTCCGGCGACGCCCCATATCCGAGGTGCCCGAGCTTCGAGGCGTCATAGGGCCGCCACCCCGTGGCCTGCACCACGGCCCCCACGCGGACCTCCACCTCGCCCCCCGGGGTCGCCAGCTTCACGTCGAACCGGCCGGGAGCGCCCGAGATCCCCTCGATCCTCGTGCCCGTGTGGACCGTGATCCGGTCCTCCGCAGCGACCCGCTCGACGAGCGCCGCCGCGGGGGGATCCTCCAGGTCGCGCCAGGGAGCCTTCGTGGGGAAGCTCTTCCAGCTCCTCGCCGCGAACCCCCCGAGCTCCTCCTCCTTCTCCACGAGGACGACCTCCCGGCCCACGGCCGCAGCCTCGAGGGCCGCGTTCAGGCCGGTCAAGCCTCCGCCCACCACGAGGAGGCGGTGGGTGATCTCCTCCTCGAAGGGGGTGGGGACCGCCGTCTTCGCGGCCTGCACCACGGCCATGCGGAGGTAGTCCTCCGCCATCATCTGCGTGTCCTCCTCCCCCGGGGGTTGTGTCCACGCCACCCCCTCGCGGAGATTCG
>JAOZQC010000207.1:2858-6374 GCA_029932425.1 Planctomycetota bacterium
TCATTCCAGGCGGAATACCTCCACGGGATACAGTCGCGCCGCCCGCCGTGCCGGTCGGATCACCCGCGGCGAGCAGGCCGCGATCACCGCCTTCCCCCCCTCGGCGAGGGCGGCCCGGATCCGGGCCCCGCCTTCCTCGCCGCACAGGTGCTCGTGGACCTCCACGCTCGCGACGTCGAGGTCCTCCGTCTCCTTCAGCTTCTCGACATCCAGCGCGTCGCCGATCCCGCAGCCGGAACAGATGAAAAGGTGGATCGTGTCGTCGCTCACCGGATCACCCCCGCTTCCCGCACTGCAAGGCCCTGAGGACGGCGCCGGTCGCGTCCTTCGTACAGGCGGAGACCTCCCCGGGGCGTTTCGCCACTCCGGCGGGGAAGACCCCGGGAGCGGCCCCCAGCACCGTCCCGTCCCCCGCGTCGAGGAACCCGTGGGCGTCCGTCCGCCAGCCCTCCGGGAACCCCGCGCTCTTCGCCTCCGCCTCGAGCCCCACGGCGAGGACCGCCAGGTCCGCCGTGGCCCGGACCTTCTCCCCGGAGAGCGTGTCCTCCGCGGTGAGCGTCACGTCCCCCGTGGCCTCGTCCTGCTCGATCTTCGCCACCTTCCCCTTCACGAAGGTGACGCGGTCGTTCTCCTCCAGCTCCTCCAGGAAGTCTTCCAGGCGGCCCGGGGCGCGGCGGTCGATGTAGAAGATCGTGACCTCGGCCTCCGGGTCCTGGTCGAGGACGTACCGGGCCTGCTTGAAGGAGGCCAGACAGCAGACCGCGGAGCAGTAGGGGAGATGGAGCTCGTCGCGGGATCCCGCGCACTGCACGAAGGCCACCCGCTTCGGAGCCCGGCCGTCGCCCGGCCGGAGGATCTTCCCCTCCGTGGGACCGTCCGGAGCGGCGTAGCGTTCCATCTCCACGTTCGTGATCACGTTCGGGAAGTCCGCGTACCCGAGGTTCGTGAGCTTCGCGGCGTCGTAGGGCTTCCAGCCCGTGGCCACGATCACCGCTCCCACCTCGAGGGTCTCCGCGCGGGGCTCGCCGCCGAGCTCGATCGCGTCGTAGGGGCAGGCCTCCACGCACTTCGCGCACGCCTCGCCGTCGCAGTGGTCGAAGTCCACGGCGTAGCGGTAGGGGAAGGCCCGGCCGAAGGGGAGGTAGACGGCCTTCGTCTTGTCCAGGCCGTAGTTGAACTCGTTCGGCCTTTCCCTCGGGCAGACCTTCTCGCACTCGCCGCAGGCCGTGCACTTCTCGTTCACCCCCCGCGGAGCGGTCTCGACCTCCACCCGGAACGACCCCGGCTCCCCGGTGATCGACTTCACCGTGGTGCCGGTGAGGACGCGGACCCGGGGCGTGGTGCGCAGGCGTTTCAGGTGGATCTCGATCCCGCAGGTGGGCGGGCAGAGCTTGGGGAAGTACTTGCTCATCCGGACCACCCGGCCCCCGAGCCAGGCGTCCCTCTCCACGAGGACCACCTCGCACCCCGCCTCGGAAGCCTCCACCGCGGCCGTGATGCCCGCGATGCCGCCTCCGATGACGAGGACCGCGGGGGCCCCGTCTTCCTGCTTGTGTTCTGTCACGATTCGTGCTCCGCGAAAGTCATGGTGGGTCTTCCGAACAGGGCGAACTCGAGCCACCGGAAGGCGAACCGGAGAAGCTCCGTGTCGTCCTCCCGGATGCTCTCCGTCAGGGATTCGGGCACGTCGAAACGGGAGAGGAAGGTGCTCTCGAAGACGAACCGCCGGAAGCGATCCAGGTCGTAGAGGGCCATCCAGTACATCTCGATGCCCTTCGGGCTCAGGTCCTTCCCGGCGGCGAAGGCGTCATCGAAGGCGAGCTTCTTGTAGAGGGACCCCATCTCGTCCCAGGCGGGGATCCCCTGCTCCACGAGCCACTCGTCCACCGTCTGGGTCTTCTCCTCGGAGAAGCCCAGGCATCCCTCCTCCTCCAGGAGGAAGTAGAACTCCTCCTCGGAGGAGCCGGCGGCGGGAGAGGCGAATCCCAGGGGGTACATCCGGCACGCCCAGGGCCGGTCCTCGTAGACGGAGCACCCTCCGTCGTCGAGGAAGGGGCAGCGCTTCTTCTCGTCCTCCCGCATCCGGATGAGGGGGGCCGGGAGCTTTTGCTCCTTCGTGAACGGCACCACGGCGTAGCGATCGAGGAACTCGTCGGACGTGAGTCCGAGCCGGTTCTTGAGCCGCAGCACGTCGTAGGGAGTGAGAACGATGTTCACGTCGCCGCAGCAATCGCCGAAGCAACGTACTCCCGGGTGGCAGGAGAAGCGGAACGAGTCCGTCCTCGTGAGCCGGGGGGCCTCCTCGAGGATCCTTCGCTCGAGGCGGGATCTCGCTTCCTTCTCCATGGTCTTCTCTGTCTCCTCCGGTCCCCGCCGGCGGCGGGACACGAAGGCGGGAGGTCTTCGGAGCGCCCAACGCCCGGCCCCGCCCGGGGGAGAGGCGCCTGGCCGATCCCGCCCGTCGTCCGGGTTCCCCGGGGGGTGGGGGCCGGCCCCCCGGTGGGGAACCGGGGGGCCGGAATACGATCGGATCTAGAAAAGACGGTGGATGGGCTTCTTCATCATCTCCCACTCCCCCGTCTCGGGGTTCCAGCGGCAGTTGACGAAGACTTCCCAGTCGTCCTTCATGGCCGGCTCGTCGGCCCGGTAGTAGTAACCGGGCCACCGGGTCTCCTCGCGGAAGAGGATGGTCCTGACGTGCGACTCCGCCTGCCAGGTCCGGTGGATGTTCTCCCAGCAGCGCTGCAGCTCGTGCAGGTCCTTCGCCCCCAGCTTCTCGAAGTCCTCCTTCAGGTACCCGAGCAGCTCGAGCGCCTTCTCGAGGTTCTCCTTGCTGGTGGTGAAGTGCGTGCTCACGCCGCCCGCGTACTCGTCCATGATCTTCTGCAGGCGGAACATGGCCATCTTGGGCTTCAGGTAGTTGGGGTTGATGTCCGGGTCCGTGGACGCCCCCTTGTGCTCCTCGTAGCGGTCGAGGGGAGCCAGGATCTTCGCCTTCAGCTCGTCGACCAGGCCGTCGGAGACGGCGGGCTCCTCGCCCCGCTCGAGGATGTACTTCACCGCGGCCTTGGCCGCGATCCGCCCCTCGGTGCAGGAGCCGGAGGAGAACTTGTGGCTCGAGGCCCCGGACGCGTCACCCGCGCAGAAGACGCCGGGCACGGTGGACATGTTCGCGTAGCCCCAGAAGTAGTCGTTCTTCGAGGCGTCGTTCTGGATGTCCTCGGGACCGCTCACCCAGGCGCCGGAGGCGCCGGAGTGGGAGCCGATGAAGTAGGGCTCGCAGGCGGCGATCTCGGAGGGCTTCTCCTCGGGGGCGATGTTCGTGGCCGCCCACAGGAGGGCCTGGGAGATCGTCATGTCGAGGAAGTCCTCCCACGCCTCGCTCTCGAGCTCCTTCAGCTTCTTCTTGCGCTCCCGCTCGTCCGGCATGGCATCCGAGAGCTTCCGGATGGCCTCCGCCGTCTGCATGTAGATCGGGCCCTTGCCGTCCATCACGTCGAGCATCATGAGCCAGTT
>JAOZQC010000208.1 GCA_029932425.1 Planctomycetota bacterium
AGGATCCGGTACGTAGAGGAACCCGTCCCCGTCCCCCGCCCCCACCGCCTTCCGCGCCGCCCGGTACGCCTTGTCGTAGTGAAGGGTGCCGAGGGAGGGCCCCTGGATCTCCCGCAGCACCCGACCGAGGAGGAGGGGGCTGGTGGACACCAGGAGGTGACCCCGCCCCGTGGCCAGGTAGAGATCCCGCGCCCCGCCCGTGAGCCGCACCACCGGCTTCCCCTGGATGGAGTTGGTCACGCTCCGCTTCGCGAACAGGGGTCCGAGCACCACCCGGACGAGATCGTCCGCCGCCCGGGCCAGGGCCTCCTTCGGACCGGAGGAGTACGCGCTCGCCAGGAGGACGGTCTTCGCCTCCGCGCCCGGGATGGCCTCCCGGTGGAGGGAGAGGGTCACCGGGCCGTCCACCACCTCGAGGAGCCTCCCGATCACGGCCTCCACTCTCCCGGGTTTCGCGCGGGCGCGGGTCGCGAGCCGCTTCGCGAATCGCTCCCGGTCCTCTCCCGCGGCCGCGAGCACGTCGAGGACCGCGCGGGCGTCGGGGAGGGAGAGGAAGGCCCGGGGCCGCGCGGGCAGGTACCACTCGATGGGGACCGTGAGGCCCCGATCCCCGGGCCGGGCGGCGCCGGGCAACGCCAGGAGGAGTCCCGCCAGGAGAAGCCCGGGCCGGACGCTCATTCCTTCCACTCCTTCGCCAGGTCCTTGGCTTCCCCGGCCGCGGGGAGGCCCCGGTAGTCCCGCGCCACCCGGGCGAGGATCTTCAGCGCCTCCTTGTCGTCCCCCGCCGCCCGGGCCTTCCGGGCCTCGCCGATCTTCGCGATGGCCTCCCGGTTCAGGTCCGCGAGCTTCGCCTTCGCCCGCGGCGCGAGCCCCGCCTTCGCCTCCAGCTTCTCGAGCTTCCGGAGGTCCCGCACGGCGGTGGAGACCCGGTGCTTTCCGAGCTCCGCCTCGATCTTCCGGAACAGCGCGTCCGCCTGGTCTCCGGCCAGGAAACGCTTGCGGTTCGCCTTCAGGTAGGCGGCGAACCACTCCGCGGCGAGGCGGGGCCGGCTCTGGTGCTTCATGCCCGGGATCTTCTCGATCTTCACGTGCTCGTAGCCGGCCTTCCGGAGCGCCTCGTAGGCCAGCCGCGCCTGGCCCGGCTTCCCGCTCGTGCCCAGGATCAGCGGGTGGTCGTGGTCGCCGTAGTAGATGTAGATGGAGAGGCGCTTCCGGCCCGCCTCGAGCACCTTCGGGTCGCGGGGGATCTCCTGGGGGGCGAAGTTCCCGCCCCGGGTGCAGATGTGGGTGAACCGGTCCGGGTGGCGAAGGCCCGTCCAGTAGGAGGGGTTGCCCCCGCCGGAGAACCCGGTGATCATCACGGCCCGGGGGTTCGTCCGGAAGTGCTCCCCGATCTCGTCGAGGATGGAGAGGATCACCTCCTCGTCCTCCACCGCGGGGGGGAGCTTGCTCACCGGGGGGCGGTTCACGGTGGCGGTGCACATGTCCGGGCAGGCCACGATGAACCCGAACTCCCTCGCGAGCCCCGTCCACTGCCCGATCTCCCCCTTCCCCGTGCCTCCCCGCCCGTGGCTCGAGATCACCACCGGCCAGGAGACCCTCGGGCTGTAGCTCGACGGGACGTAGAGGGAGTAGGGATGGCCGTGCTTTTTCGAGGTGCGGTGGAGCACCGAGCCCGGCTTCCACGGTGCCTCCCGCCGGGGCGCAGCGGAGACGGTGGCGGGGAGGAGAAGGAGCGCGAGGAAGAGGAGGGTCGTTCTCATGGCAGCACCTTCCCGGGATTGAGGATACCACGGGGGTCGAAGGCGGCCTTGATGCGGCGCATGAGCCCGATGGCGGCCTCCGTGTGGCGGATCCCGAAGAACGGACGCTCCGTCACCCCGATCCCGTGCTCGCCGGAGATGGAGCCCCCGAGCGCCACGGCGACCCGGACCGTGGCCTCGTGGGCGGACCGCACGTCGGCCTCCCACCGCTCCACGGTGTCCTGCGCCGCGGTGCGGACGTAGTTCACGTGGAGGTTCCCGTCGCCCGCGTGGCCGAAGCAGCAGCAATCCAGGTCGTGGGCGGCCGCGATCTCCCGGACCTTCCGCACCAGCTCGATGAGCCGGGACCGGGGGACCACGCTGTCCACGCTCCGGTAGGTGGTGAAGGCTTTGAGCCCCTCCGCGATGACCCGCCGGATCCGCCACAGATCCTCCTGGCGGCGCCGCTCGGAGGCGAGGAAGACATCCAGGGCCCCGATCTCGAGCAGGGCCTCCCCGATCCGCATGAGGTCCCCCTCCACCTCCTCCGGGCCGTCCCCGTCCACCTCCACGAGGAGCTGGGCCGCGGCCTCCGCGAAGGGGAACTCCTTCTCGGCGTACCGCGCGGCGTAGCCCACCGCGGACCGGTCCATGATCTCGAGCGCGGAAGGGGTGATCCCGGTCCCGAAGACCGCCTGCACGCCCTCCGCGGCCATGTCGAGCTCCGGGAAGGGGGCGAGGAGGATCCCCCGGGCCGCCGGGAGGGGCAGCAGGCGGAGCACGGCCCGGGTCACCACGGCGAGCGTGCCCTCGGAACCCACGATGGTCCGGACCAGGCCGTAGCCGGAGGAGTCCTTGCGGTTCTTCCCGCCGGCCTCGATCACCGTCCCGTCCGGGAGGACGAAGGTGAGCCCGTAGACGTGGTCCGCGGTCGTCCCGTACTTCACGGCCCGCATGCCGCCCGCGTTCGTCTGGATGTTCCCCCCCACGTGGCAGGAGCCCTTGCTGGCGGGATCGGGGGCGTAGAAGAGTCCCGCCTCCGCGGCGGCTTCCTGGAGGGTCTCCGTGACCACGCCCGGTTCCACCACCGCGAAGGCGTTCTCCCGGTCGATCTCCAGGATGCGGTTCAGCCGGTCGAGGGAGAGGACGATGCCCCCGGCGACGGGGACGCAGGCGCCGCACTTCCCGGTCCCCGCGCCGCGCGGCGTCACGGGCAGGCCCCTCTCGAAAGCGAGCCGGAGGACGCCGGAGACCTCCTCCGTGGAACCGGGCCGCACCACCACGTCGGGCCGGGCGGCGAGGCCCTGGGTCTCGTCGTGGGTGTAGGGCTCGACGGGCTCGTCCGCGGTGAGGACGAACCCCGGTCCCGTGATCCGGGCGAGCTCTTCCGGGAGGCTCACGGCCGCCACCCGGGAAGGACCGGGGAGATCAGCCGCAGAAGGACTGGCCGCAGCCGCAGCCGCCCGTGGCGTCCGGGTTCTCGAAGGTGAAGCCGGACTCGAGGTCCGTCTCCACGTCGTCGACGGTGACCCCCGCGAGGTAGAGGCGGGACTGCTCGTCCACCAGGATCCGGAACCCCTCCTCCTCGATCACCTCGTCGCCCCCGCAGGGCTCGTCGACGGCCAAGACGAACGGGAGACCGGAGCATCCTCCGCCCTGGCCGAGGATCCGGAGATTCGGTCCGGTCTCCTCGGTGATCAGGCTCTGGACCCGGTCCTTCGCGGAATCGGTCAACGCCGGCATGGCGCCGCTCCTTTGCTTGCAAACAGTAGTCACTCGCGATCGCTGCACGCATGATTCCAGCCTTCCGGGTCCCGCCCGTCAAGATCCACGGCCGTACCGGGGCGCATTGTAATCGGCGGGGCCGGCCGCCGGAGAGTTCGGCGGGCCGGGGTACAATGGGCGGCGATGGTCGATACCGGCAAGGCCCGACTCCGGAACCTCCTGGCCTTCCTCCTCACCGGGATCCTCGCGGTGTGGGTGGGAGGCAGCATCGTGGTGGATGCGCTGGTCGTGCCCTCGGCCTTCCGGCACCTTCCCCGGAAGTACGCGGTGGAGATCGGCCAGGTCCTCTTCCACCGGTTCAACTACGTGGAGTGCCTGCTCGGGATCGCGGCGGTGCTCCTCTCCTTCGCCATCGCCCGCCAGGGATGGCGCACGGTGCGCGCGCACCGGACGGCCACCGGCCTGGTCCTCTTCATGACGCTCGTGGCCCTCGCCTTCCTCCTGCTCCTCACCCCCGCCATCGCCTCGAAGGTGGAGACGCTCACGGACCGGGGGATCGACTGGGGCAATCCCCGCATGATGCCTCCGGAGCGCGCCGCCCTCCGCACCCTCCACACGATCTACGGCGCCCTGGACCTCCTGAAGATCGCCGCCGGGGTGGGGGTCTTCTGGCTCCTGGCGAAACGAGGGCCGCGGTAGAGCCCGCCGGATCTCCTCGGGGAAAAAGTGAAAAAGTTACGCCTGTCAGCGCTGTTTCACTCTCGTCCGGAGGCGGACCCGGGGGGCGCAAGCACCCGGCCCGCCGCGGATCGGGACGGCCAGGCTTGACGCGCCCCCCGCGACCTGCCACCCTGTCGCATGCCCCATCCCGGCGCCGCAGACCGAACGGAAAACACGCGGGAACCGGCGCCGGAGGCCGCGTGGGAAGAAACTGTTTGACCCGTCAAACATCGTTTTCCCACGTGGGACAAGGCCGACCCGGCCACGGTGGGCCCTTAGCTCAGCGGTAGAGCAGGGGACTCATAATCCCTGGGTCGCAGGTTCGAATCCTGCAGGGCCCACCACGTGACTCACGCCCGATTCCGCGGACACGAGGTCGGCTCCACGCCTGCGCCACGTCTTTCGACGTCCCCGGAGGTATGCCACGCGGCCTTTGAAGGCCATCCAGATCGGGCTTCGTGCCCCGCAACCTTGCGGGAATCCGGTCTCGGGCGACCCCTGACCTCGGAATCCAAGTCCTTCGTCGATCGTCCCGGGCTGGACCGCTCCGGCCGCCGGCACGCCGCGGAGGTGCTCATCTCCGCGGCGGGGCTCGTGCCCGACACCGATCTCGTGCTCGGCCTGTTCCCCCTCCTCGCCCCCGGCACCCGGCACTTCGTCCTCCAGGCGATGGCCCAGGACCGCCACGGGAAAGGACCGGCGCGGAAGCGCTGGCACCTCTCCGACCCGGTTTTCGTGATGTGCTCCGAGCACGGTTCGAGGGGGAGGAGGACCTGGAGATCATCGACGGCATCGCCGGTGCGGCCGCCGCACTGGCCGGGCGTCCGGAGGGAGCCGCGGCCGGAGAGATCGTGGTCGAGCTGATCCGGAACCGGCGGGGCAAGGCGCGCCGACACGGGCTCTCCGCCGTCGGGCCGGGAGGGATGGGGGCCGAGACGCTGCTCGACGCGCTCTGGACGGCGGTCTCCGATGGGAGGGAGTCGGAGGAGATCCGCGGAGAGGCCCTCTCCCTCTGGGAAGACGCCGTGCCCACCGGGAGGATTCCCGCGGCGCTCCGGGCGCTCGGAGCCCTGAGCCCGGGGGCGCTCCCGGCGGATCTGCGCGAAGCCGTGGAATCCGCCGAGGAGAACCTCCGCGACCGACTCCCGGACGAGCCGGGAACCCGCCCCGATCGCTGACCCGGAGCGCTGCCGCTCGCGGGCCTTCGAACCGCCGGTCCCCCGAGGAGCACCGTCCCGATGTCCGGGAGGCCGTGTCCCGACCGTGGGCCTGCTCTACGTCGTGCGCCACCCGCGGGGTTGAAGCGGGAGTGGAGCATCGCCCGCCCCTCGGCCTGCCATCGCCCCCGGGCGCGGGAGACCGTGCGCCCGGGCGCCTTCCCGGGTACGCTCCCGTCGAGGCGACCGCTTCCCGTCCCCCGCGGGAACCCGGGCGGCCGCCGCCCGGAGGAGGAGGTCCGGCCCGGTGAGAATCGTCTCCGCGCGCATCCTGCCCGCCGTCCTCTTCCTCGCGCTGGGGCTCCCCGCGGCGGGGGACGGGGTCCGGGACCTCGCGCGGGACGCCGCGCCCTTCCTCGACCTCCTCGCGGGGCGCCCCGCCTCCTTCGACCTCCGGATCGAGCTGCGGGGGGGCCCCCTCGCCGGGACGGGCGGGGCGGCGCTCCGGCTCCGGCGGGCCGGGCCCGAGTTCTTCGATCTCGCGATCGACCACGAGACGTACCCCCTGCGGCTCGTGCGCACGGCGGGAACCACCTGCCTGCTGCTCCCGCGCCGGAAGGTGGCGTTCCTCGGCGACGGCCCGGCGCCCGGGCCGGACCACCTGCGCCCCGCGGGATCCCGCCGGCGGCTCGTGTCCCGCGACTCCGGCCTGGGGGAGGTCCTGGACGCCGCCGCCGGGCTCGCCCTTCTCGCCCGGGTGAGCCCGAAGCTCGGGGGCGGGGCGCTCGCCTCCCTCGCCGGCCTCCGGCCCGGCTCCACCCCCGGGGAGTGGATCGCCGGTCGCCGGCCCGGAACGCGGGTGACCTTCTCCCGGACGCCGCCCGCCCTCACCGTCCGCGCCGGGGACCTCCGCGTCCGGGCGGTGCTCGAGCCGCGGCCCGCGCCGAGGCCTCCGGCGGCGATCGCGCTCCCCCCGGACTACCGGGTCTTCTCCGTGGACCGGGAGGAGATGGAGCGGGTGA
>JAOZQC010000209.1 GCA_029932425.1 Planctomycetota bacterium
GGGCAGGCGGATCCTGGCCGGGACGGTGCGCAACACGGAGGGCGACCCCGTGGCGGGGGCGCGGGTCTACATCACCGACCGCCGGGGGCCCCTTCCGAGCGGCCGGACGGGGGAGGACGGCCGCTTCGAGCTCCGGGGGCTCCCCGACCGCCTGGGGGAGTCCGGGGTGAGCGTCACCGTGCACGCCGAGGGCTACGTCCCCGCGGTGAAGAACGGCGTCCCCGTTCCTTCGAGCAGCGTGGACCTCGTCCTCGAGAAGGCGGTGCGGGTGCGCCTCCTCCTCCGGAACGAGTCGACGGACGAGCCCCTGAAGCGGTTCCGGATCGAGATGCGGAGGGAGGCCGACGGGCCGCCGTTCCGGATGGCCGCACCGTACTCCGAAGACGGATCCTACGCGGCGGCCCTCCCTGCCGGAACGGTCCACCTCACCGTGGAAGCCCCCGAGATGGAGACGAAGACCGTGGTGCTCGACCTCGTTCCGTCCACGGAGGAGAGGGAGATCATCGTCGAGCTGACTCCGGTCCCGAAGTAGGAGGTGGAAGATACATGACGTTCGCGAGGCGCTTGCTGCCTGCCGTGGCGCTGATCGGTTTCCTGCTGCTCTCCGCGGGTCCCGCGCTCTCCGGCAAGACGGTCGAGGAGCTCTACCGGGAGAAGCTCGCGAAGCTGAAGCCCGATTCGGCGGCCGGTCACTACCGGCTCGCCAAGTGGTGCAAGCGAAAGGGCCTGGCGGACGAGGCCCGGAAGCACTTCGAGAAGGTGATTTCACTGGACCCCGAACACCGGGGCGCCCGCCGCGAGCTCGGCTACGTCTCCTACAAGGGGCGATGGCTCCTCCCGGACGAGAAGGCCAGGGTGCAGTACGAGGAGAGGCTGGCCGAGCTCCCGGAAGGCGACGCGGGGGCGAGGTACGAACTCGGGCTCTGGTGCAAGAAGCAGGGGCTCTTCGAGGAGGCCACGCGGGAGTTCACGAAGGCGCTCGAGCTCGATCCCGACCACTCGGGGGCCAGGAGGCAGCTCGAGTCGGCGGCCCAGTCGGCCCTCGAACGGAAGGTGGCCGCCTTCCTCGACTCCGCGGACGCCGCCGAGCGCCGGAAGCTCCTCGCGGAGATCCGGCGGAAGGACCGCGTGAAGGAGGAGGACGTCAAGGACTGGATCTACTTCGTCACCGGGCGCCTGAAGACCCGCCCGAAGCACGACGGACGGGAGGTGACGAGGCTCAAGCACCCCCGGTTCCCCATCAAGTACCGGCTCCTCGGGAAGACCAGGGGCAAGAACCTGTCGCTCCTGGTCCTGCTGCACAGCGGGGGACCGACCACGCCCGCGAACCCGGTCAACGACCGCACCTGGGAAGGCCTGACCCGGTATCGCGACGCCCCGTTCGATCTCCTGGCGATGCCCCGCGTCTTCAACGACACGACCGGGGCGGGGTGGGTGCGGGAGTCCGGTCCCGTGGCCGTCGCGGCCATGATCGACGAGATCCGGCGCGCGTACCCGGTGGACCCGAACCGGGTCTACCTCTGGGGCTACTCCATGGGGGGCTACGGCGCCTGCTGGATCGGCTCCCTCGAGCCGGACCGGTTCGCCGCGCTGGGGATCCTCGCCGCCGGCCACTCCTCGGGTGGCGCCCGCCCCGTCAACCTCCTCCACGTCCCCGTCACGGTCCACATCGGCGAGCGAGACCACGCGTCGGACCACGTCGGGAGCGCCCGCCGACTGCGGGACGCCCTGGGGGGGTTCCGGGAAGCGTTCCCGCAGGGCTATGTGTGCCGGTACGAGGAGTACCCCGGCGTGGGCCACCAGCTCCCGATGAGCGCCCGGACCGAGTCGTTCGCGTGGATGAAGGAGTTCACGAGGGACCCCCTGCCTCGGACGGTGGTCTGGGAGCCGTTCTCCCCGAAGCGCTACCCCACCCACAAGCACTACTACTACTGGCTCCACCTCGAGGAGCCCCGGGACGGGATGCGTATCGAGGCGAGGTTTACGGGAGAGAACCGCGTGACCGTGACGACCCGCGGCGTGTCCCGGTTCACGATCTTCTTGAACGACCGGCTCGTCGACCCGAAGAAGGCCGTCACCGTTTCGGTGGACGGGAGGATCGTGCACCGGGGCGTCCTGCAGCCCAGCCTGTCCGCGATCGTCGAGAGCATGGACGCGAAGGAGGATCCGGAGCAGATCTTCACGATGCGGGTGGACGTCGGGCGGTAGCCGCCCCTCGAGGAGGCGGTTCAGGGGGACGGTTCCGCCGCCCAGGCCGGTCAGGAAGATGTCGAGCACCCCCTCGGGGTCGCCCCGCAGATCCAGGATCTCCCCGGCTCCGTGGAACTCGAACGCGCCGACGATGCGCCAGGAACGCCTCGACTCCGCGAACCGGTCGATGTCGAAGGCGCCTCCCGCGTCGAAGACCAGGACGAAGAACCCCGGGAACCCGGCGGAGTCCCCTCGCTTCGGACGAACCGTCCGCGCCATGGGGAAGGCGAGGATCCCCTCGACCGGTCGCCCGAGTTCCTGGATCCGTCGCTCGAGATCAGGTGCGGCGGCGAGCGATCCCGCTGCCCTCCTCCACAGGATGTCGGTCGGCTCGCCGGGCGCAGCACGGTCCCGCAGCATGTGGTCGAAGCCCAGGAGGACATAGAGGTCGATCTCTCGTCCGTCGGTGAGCCGGATCTCCGTCCGGACGTGGCGGGGGGAGCGGATGGAGTCGAGTCGCAGCGTCACTACTGCCAGAGACAACGCGAGGACGGCGGCCACGGTCGCAAGGAGGGCGACGGGGCCCCGGAGCGGCCCGGCCGGCAGCAGGCGCCCGATCCATCTGCCGGGGAGGCGGAGGAACCGGTCCCCCGGGAACAGGAAGGGGGTCCTTCGGACGTAGCCTTCGAACGCCTCGCCGAACCTCGCCCGGCAGGCGGCCTCCTCGCGACGAGCGAGGATCTGATAGGCGAAGATCATCGCGGCGAGAAGGAGCACCGTGAGCATCCGTCCCCAGACCAGCACGATCCCCGCGGAGAGGACCGTGAGGCCTGCGTACTGGGGATTCCTCGACCACCGGTAGAGCCCCGTCGTCACGGGCCCTCCGCGTCTCAGCCGGGATGAGTAGATCTGGAACGCGCCGGCCAAGAAGACGGCGAGCCCCGCGAGGGCCAAGGCGACCGCGAGCGGGAGGAGGCTCTGGACGGGAAGGACGAAGTAGAGGAGCCAGACGGTCCAACGGCTTTGCTGGAGCAACTCCAGGTTCAGGACGCTTCCGTAGAGGAACCCCGCGAACGGAAGCAACATCCAGACCTGCCCTCATCGGTCCTCTTGTCGGAACGAACCGTTCTGACGATCTGGTCGGCGGAGGAGCCGCGGACCCACCGCACGGCATCGGGGTCGCGCCGGAGGAGCTCGGCCTCCAGGGACCTGTGAAGGCGTTCTCGCTGTGGGCAGACTTGTGTGATGCCCGGTAGACCCAGACCTCGTCGTTCCGCTGCTCTGAACACGGCGAGCATGAGTGCTCGAGGAATCGCGCCCGCAGCTCACCCGGAGAGAAGCAGATCCCGAGCAAGGTCGTCAGGGCCGCGCAGTCCCGCTCCCAGAGGCGAAGCGGCTCCTTCCTCCGATCGCTTCCGTTCGGGCCTCCCCGTGTCACGTGAGCCTCCTCATCAGGTTGCGGGGCGGGGCCGGTGCAAGACACGCAGCCGGCCCCACGCGGCACGGCATTCCTACTTCCACCAAGTGGAGCGCCCCCACAGGACGTAGGCCTCGCCGGCCCTGGAGAACAGTCTCGCGAGGCCGGTCGCCAGGTTCGCGCCCGTGAGGAGGTCGGGATGGCCGTCGCCGTTGAAGTCGCCGACCGCCAGGGTCGTGCCCCATCGGTCTCTCGATCTCCTCCCATAGAACCGGGTGAGGGTCACCGCGCTCGGCATCGAGGTCCTCGAGATGGGGTATTCCGCGGGGCTCGCGCTCGGTTTGAACGCCGAGCTCCTGAGCACGGAGACCTCTCCGATGTTGCTCCCGCCCGTGTTCGTCGGGTTCCGGCCGCCGGTGGTTCCGATGAGCAGGTCCGCTTTGCCGTCCCCGTCCGCGTCGGCGATCAACACGGCGTCGCCGGAGTTGTCGGACGCGTTCTCCCCGAACACCCGGAGCATCTTCGGGCTCGACAGGGCGGAGGAGATCGTGTGCGTCCCCCAGCTCCCGCTCGGGACGAAGGCGGAGCGGGCGTCCCCGAAGACGACAATCGTGTCACCGGCGCTCTTCTGGGTGTCGCCCACGCCGTCCGCGAGGCGGGCTCCCATCGCGATGTCGTCCTTGCCGTCGCCGTCCAGGTCCGCCACGTCCACCGACCAGCCCGTGAAGTCCGACTTCAACTCGCCGTGGATCACGCACGCGGGGATCGCGATGGACGGACCCGCGCGGTGGGAAGCGTGGATCCCGGTCGGGATCAGCGTCGAGCGGGAGGCACCGAAGACCACCACGACGTCCCCCGCGGACGACTGCGAATTCCCCGCCCCGTCCCCGCCGGTGGCGCCTCCGACGACGTCGGCGTAGCCATCCCCGTCGATGTCGCCGCAGCCCACGCACCAGGCGAGCCGGTCGTTCTTGTCCTCTCCGAGGATCTCGAGGTTAGCGACGGTCGTCGCGGCCGCGCTGATCGTGTCGGAGCCGGAGCCGGACGTGACGCCGAGGGTCGTCAGGCTTCCGCCGAAGATCACGTACATCCCACCCGTGCTGGTGTCCGACGATGTCGCGTCGATCCCCGTGCCGCTGGTGACGATGTCGGTGTAGCCGTCGCCGTCCACGTCTCCGAACGCGACGCTCTCGCCGAACTTGTCGCCGGCCTTGCCGCCGTAGATCCGGAGGACGTTGAACCCCGACACTGCGGACTTCCCGAGCCGGAGCGATCTCGAGGGGAAGGACGACTGCCCGAAGATCACGAACAGCTCGCCCGACGAACTGTCCGCTTCGGTGGGCCCGTCCGCGAAGTGGGCTCCCACGACGATGTCGTCGTAGCCGTCACCGTTGATGTCGGCGATGCCCAGGGAGGATTCCATTCCGAGTTGGTCGCCGGCCGATTCGGCCGTGATCACCAGGTCCGCCGCGCCCGCGGCCGTGGAGAGGTCGCGGAGGATCGGCGGGTTTCCGGGACCCCAGGTGGTCTTTCCGAAGATCACGTAGACTTGACCCTGCTTGTTTCCCGAGCCGGGCGCGGATTCCGCCACGTAGGCGGAGATCACGATGTCGTCGATGCCGTCGCCGTTTATGTCGCCGGCGCGAGTGCAGGAGCCGAACTGGCTGCCGTCGTCCTTCGCGCCGATCACCATGTCCCAGATCGTCACGAAGGACCACTTACGGCTCGAGTCGTCGTGGAGGGGGTTGCCGAGGCGGTCCCGGATACCGGCGCCGACCTCCACCGAGATCCTCTGCATCACCCCGAGAGGAGCGTCTGGAGTGAAGACCACGACGGTATCCCTCTCCGCCGTGCTCACCGAACCGTGCACCTTCTTCCCCTCCTCATCGGTGACGCCAAAGCACCCGGCGACGGTGGAAGGATCAATGGCCTTCGAAATCCGGGCGCGGATCCGCGCATCCACATCCACGCCCGTCGCCGACGGTAAGGGGGAGACGCTCACGACCCGTGGTGCCGCGATCCGAGCGCCGAGGACCGCTTGCGTCAGCACCTTCTTGTCGAGGACGGTCGCCGGTGGGACGCCTGTGCCCCGGGCGCCGTACGCGACGAGCAGGCGGCCGTCGTCGAGCGGCACCACCGCGGCTCCGGTGCGGGCCGAGGACATCCGGTACGTGGATAGGATCGCGTCCGTCGAGGGGTCGTAGACGTCGATCACGTCGGACGCCTGGCCGGTCGAGTCCTTGACGCCCCCGACGATGGCCACCGTGCCGTTCGCGAGGGACACGACCGCAGGGCGGCTGCGGGCCTCGGAGAGCGTCGCGGCGGAAGCGCGGAAGGTCCCCGCCGCCGGGTCATAGATCTCCATGCTCGCGAGCTTCGCACCGGCGGCGTCCTCTCCGCCCGCCACCAGCACTTCTCCGGTTTTCATGAGGACGGCCCCGGCCCCCCGGCGCGCCGTGACGAGGTCGCCGGTCGCGTTCACCTCGTCCTCCAAAGCGTCCACAAGATGAGCAGCGCCCAGCACGGCGCCCGCGTTGTCGATGCCGCCAGCGACGAGCACCTTCCCGTCGTCGAGCGCGACCGTTGCCATGTCGGTCACCGGATTCGGGAGTCTCTCGCCGAGAACGACGAACGTCCGGGTGAACGGGTCCCAGGCCTCCAACTGGGCGCTGACCGCGTTCCCGCCGTAGGTGCCTGG
>JAOZQC010000210.1 GCA_029932425.1 Planctomycetota bacterium
CCTTTTTCGCCGGGGGAGGCGGATCCTCCCCCGCCGGCCGCGGTCCGCGGCCGACCCCCTCCTCGCCGCACTGCGGCGGGCGCCTTCGGCGCCTGCTCCCGCCAAATCCGCGAGCGGCGCGAAGATTCGGAAGGTCAGTAGTACAATCCCCGTGCCGGGCCGGGTGGTGGGCGTGGTGGGGAGGCTTGGCGTCCCGGGGCCAAGGCGGGCCGGGCGTCACGTTCACCAGGGGAGGATGCCCTTCATGTGGTTCGGCCCCCGGACCACCTCCGCCCCCAGGTAGCCGGTATAGGCGAGGACCGCGGCCGCGCCGAGCACGGCCAGCCGGGAGATCCAGAGGAGCCCCCGGGAGGAGGACCACCGTACCGTGAGAAGGCGGATCACCGCCACCCCGAGCAGGGTGTACGTGGCGGCGGCGCCCCAGGTGCCGTGGGCCTCCACCATCGCCTTGCGCGCCGCGGACATCCGGCCCATCGCCTCCTCCGCTTCCTCGCCCAGGAGATAGGTGGGCACGGAGAAGAGGGCGGCCAGGACGATGGTCAGGGTGACCCAGTTCCGGAGGAAGGGGCCCCGGAAGACGAACCCCGCGACCACCCCGAGCGCCGCCACCAGGGCCAGGGCCAGGGGGAAATGCACGAGCAGGGGGTGGAGTACGCCCAGGGCGTGCTCCTCCGTCCGGTGGTCGTGATTCCCCCCTGCCAGGGCGGACGCGGCCAGGAAGAGTACGAGGAGGAAGGCGACCAGCGCCGCCGCGGCCGGGCCGCGCCGGAAGCGGTATCCGAACCGATCCGCGGACGAACCGACCCGGCGACCTCGATCGAACACGCTCATCTCGAACCTCCCCGCTCTCTCCTCCCGGTCAGCGCTTGCCCGCGTCGGGATACGCCTTCAGGAAGTAGCGCTCCGGGTCCTTCTCGAACTTCTTCACGCAGTTGTCGCAGCAGAAGTAGACCTTCTTCCCCTTGTAGGAGACGAAGACGGAGGGATCCACCTCCTCGCCCATGACGGGGCAGGTCTTGTTGGCGCCGGGGGGGAGGACGGCGGCGGCGCCGGTCTCGCCCATCTCGTGCTCGCCCATCTCGTGCCCCCCGCTCGCTCCGTGCTCGCTGCTCATGCCCTGCATGTCGTGGGAGCCGGGGCTCGAGGTCCCCTTCGCGGTACCGGAGTCGTTCTTCGAACAGCCCACCAGCAGGGTGCCCAGGATGGCCAAGGTCAGGCCGGTCAGCTTCAGCATCTGTCTTCTCCTTCTCGAGAATGGAAAACCGTCTCCCAGGAAAGCACATCCCGTGCCGGAGAACGAGAACCACTTGCATTCGTGGCCGGGCTCCGGGGCGGAGGCCGGCCCGGCCGGCCCGGGGCGGGGGGAGAGCCGCGGTCCGGGTTGTGTTGACTTCGCGGGGCCCGTCGCCGCAGACTGGGCCGGAAACCAAGGGAGGACCGCGCGAGATGGCCGACCTGAAGACGACCTACCTGGGCCTGACCCTGGAGAACCCGATCATCGTGGGGAGCTCCGGGCTCACCCGCTCCCTGGAGCGCGTGCAGGAGTGCGCGGAGGCCGGGGCGGGGGCCGTCGTCCTGAAATCGCTCTTCGAGGAGCAGATCGAGATGGACTTCGCGGGGCTCGCGGAGCGGAGCGAGGCCTCCCTCGGGCACGCGGAGGCCTACGACTACCTCCGGAGCTATGGCCGCGAGAACGCCGTGGACGACTACCTCGACGTGATCCGGGAGGCGAAGAAGTCGGTGGGGATTCCCGTCATCGCCAGCGTCCACTGCGCGGACGCGGGCTCCTGGACCGAGTTCGCGGAGCGCGTGGAGAAGGCGGGGGCCGACGCCCTGGAGCTCAACGTCTTCGTGCTGCCCTGCGACCCCCACCGCGACGGAGGCGAGTACGAGGAGATCTACTTCCGGATCGTCCGGGACGTGCGGGCCCGCGTCTCCCTGCCCCTCGCCCTGAAGGTGGGCCCCTACTTCAGCGGCCTGGCCTCGACCTTCCTCAAGCTGAGCCACGCGGGAGTGGACGCCCTCGTGCTCTTCAACCGCTTCCACCGCATGGACCTCGACATCGAGAACTTCCGCGTCGTGCCCGGAGGGGCCTTCTCCCACCCGGAGGAGATGCAGGTGCCCCTCCGGTGGATCTCCATCCTCTCCGGTCTCCTGGACTGCGACCTGGCGGCCACCACCGGCGTCCACGACGGGGCGGGGGTCGTCAAGCACCTCCTGGCCGGGGCGGCCGCGGTGCAGGTCTGCTCCACCCTCTACCGGCACGATCTTTCCCATCTCGGCCGGATGCGGGAGGAGATCCTTGCCTGGATGGGGCGCCACGGCTTTACTTCCGTCTCTGATTTCAAGGGAAAGATGAGCCAGGAGGAGAGCGAGAACCCGGCCGCCTACGAGCGGGTCCAGTTCATGAAGTTCTCCATGAACGCTCCCTGATCCGAGGGGAGAGCCGCCGCGTCCCGTATCCGGGCCGGCTTTGGAGAGACGGAACCATGAAACCCCGTGCCCTGACCCCGAGCGTCCTGGCGGTCGGCGCCGTCGACTGGGACAACCGCCTGTTCGATTCGCTGATCCCCCTGCCCGACGGCACGAGCTACAACAGCTACCTCGTCCGGGGGAGCGAGGCGACGGTCCTCGTGGATGCCGTGGAGCCGGGGATGAAGGACGTCCTCCTCGGGAAGCTTGCGGAGGTCCCCCGCCTGGACCACGTGGTCTCCCTCCACGCCGAGCAGGACCACTCGGGATCCCTTCCCGACGTGCTCGCCCGGTATCCGGGGGCGGATCTCCTCTGCTCCGTGAAGGCGAAGGACATGCTCGTCGACCTCCTCCGGATCTCCCCCGAGCGCATCCGCACCGTGGGGGACGGGGAGGAGCTCTCCCTCGGGGACCGGACGATGCGCTTCGTCGCCACGCCCTGGGCGCACTGGCCGGAGACCATGTCCGCGTTCCTGGTGGAGGAGGGGGTGCTCTTCTCCTGCGACCTCTTCGGGTCCCACCTGGCCACGGGGTCGCTCTTCGCGGAGGAGGCGGAAGGCGTCCGGGAGGCGGCGAAGAGGTACTACGCGGAGATCATGATGCCGTTCGCGAAGCCCCTCCGCCGATCCCTCGCGAAGGTGCGCGACCTGGCCCCCCGGATCATCGCCCCCAGCCACGGCCCCGTCTTCGGCGACCCGGAGTGGATCCTTTCCGCCTATGAAGACTGGATCTCCTCCCCGCCGCGGAACCGCGCCGTGGTGGCCTACGTCTCCATGCACGGAAGCACGCGCCTGCTCGTGGACCGGCTGGTGGACGGCCTGGCGGCCCGCGGGGTGGGTGTGCACCGTTTCGACCTCACCGCCACGGACCTTGGGAAGCTGGCCATGGCCCTGGTGGACGCGGGCACCCTCGTCTTCGGAACCCCCACCGTCCTTGGCGGCCCCCATCCCCACGCCATGCAGGCCGCTTACCTGGCGAACCTCCTGAAACCCAAGGCGGAGCACCTGGCGGTGGTGGGCTCCTACGGGTGGAAGGGCCGGGCGGCGGAGAAGATCGGGGAGGCGCTGGGCGGCCTCCATCTCACGGTTCTCGACCCCGTGCTCTGCCGGGGCTTGCCCGCGGAGGAGGACCTGGCCGCGGTGGACCGCCTGGCGGCCCGGATCGACGCTCTCCACCGGGAGAAGGGTTTCGGGTAGGATCCGGGCGACGTGGAGCCCCCATCCCATTCCCCGGAAGCGATCCGCTCCCTGATCGCGGAGTACGGGCGTCTGGGGCTGCATCGCCCGGTCCGGCCCGGCCGTTACGATCCCGGCGACGAGGTCACCTTCTCCGTCCGGGGGGTGGCCCCCGCGCGTCCCGCCCGGGTCCGGCTGCGGGTGGAACGGTTCGTGGGCGGCGGGTTCGCGGGGCAGGTCTACCGGGTCCGGGTTCTTGCGGTGGAGGCCCCGGAGGGGCCGATCCCGGGGCTCGAACCGGGGGCGGTGGCGGCCGTGAAGGTCCACGTGCCGCCCTCCCGCTTCGCCCGCGTCTTCCGGGAACTGCTGTATCGGATCGGTTTCCAGGCCCCGTTTCCCTACCGGGTCAACCCCGCCGCCGTCCGGAGCGGCGCGCTCTGGCAGAAGCTCCTCCGGCGCGCGGCTCGGATCCGGCTCGGCGACGAGCGGGCGGTGACGGACGTGTACGCCACGTTCGAGGACGAGCGGCTCGGGAGCCTGGGGGAGATCCTCGAGTGGGTGGACGGCCGGACGTGGCTCCTCGAGGCGGACGACCGGCTCTTCGCGCGCTGGCGATGGAAGCCGGGCCGGGACGGGACCGGGCTCGGCTCGCCGGAGTACCGGGCCAAGCGGTGCTTCATGGCGGACCTCGCGGCGCTGCTTCACGAGGTGGGGGCCCCGGAGCTCGCCCGCCAGCACGCCTGGGGGACCTGGAAGAGCCAGCCGAACACCCTGAAGCGCCTCGAGGGGGGGGAGGGGCCGGGAGACGGGCTCGCGGCCGTGGACTTCCGGGCGGGACTGGCCCTCCTGCCGTTCCTTCCCCTGAGCCCCGGGGACGTGCCGCTCATCGGGGCGGGGCTCCTCCGCGGCTCCCCGGTGCAGTTCGACCGGGGCGATCCCGGGAAGCTCCGGCGCTTTGCCGAGGCCCACCCGGAGGAGTTCGCGGGCCTGGGGACCGCCCTCGACGAGCTGGCCGCCGCCGACCGCGAGTACCGGGAGAGCCAGGTGGACCTGGCGCACCACCACGTCCGGCTCCTCTTCTCACCGCGGATCTGGTCGAAGGTCCGGGAGGCGGCGGTCACGGGATGGCGGATCCGGGGGCTCGTGGACGACCGGGCCGCCGCCGCCTGCCGCCGGTTCCTGCCGGCGTTTCTCCTCTTCGCCCTCCTCGGCCTCCTGGCTCCCGCGGGCCTGGCGGCGGCGGGGGCGGCGGTGGTGCGGGGGATCCGCGAGGGGTGGGGCCTCTGGCCCACGGCGGGAGCGGCGGCGGGGCTGGCCCTGGTGCCCGCCCTCCTGGGAAGGAGCCTCCGGCGACTGCTGGGCCGGGCGGATCACCGGAGGCACTGCGGAAGGCTCCTTTCGAGCCCCGCCTACTTCCTCCGGGCCCTCCGGGGAAGGAACGCGGAGCGGCTCATCCACTGGCACCGGGCGGGCCGCGTGGACGCCGCCCGTACGGAGGTCCTGCTCGCCCGGCCCTGGCGCCTCCTCTGGCACCTCCCCCTCTCCCTCCTGCCCGCCTGGCTCCACCGGTTCCTCACCGACGCATCGTGGGCCAGGGGCCGGCTCGCCCACCTCTTCGTACGCCCCGTCCGGCTCTACGTGAACGCGGCGGCCCGGGAGGCCTGGATGCGGGAGATGGTGGCGGAGGGCCGGAAGAAGCACATGCTCACGGAGGAGGAGGCCGGGCGGATCCTCTCCCGGATCGGGGAGCCCTTCATCCAGAAGTACCTGAAGTGCCTGGCCGTGCACCTCTGCACCCTGCCCGTGACCCAGATCGTGTCGGTGGCGGTGGCGCTCTGGTACGTGAAGGCGCATCCGGAGCTCTCCTGGGAGACCGCCTGGACCCGCGCGGGCCTCATCCTGGCCGCCTTCCAGGTGACGCCCATCTCGCCGGGTTCCCTGGTGCGGGGGCTCTACACGCTGTCCCTGGTGCTCCGGGAGAGGAACTTCCGGGACTACCACGTGGCCGTCTTCCTCTCCTTCTTCAAGTACGTGGGGTACCTGGCCTTCCCCATCCAGATGGCCTGCCGGTACCCGGCCCTGGCGCGGTTCATGGCCGGCTTCTGGGCCACGGAGGCGGTGCACGTGATCCCGGTCTTCGGGGAGCGCGGAGCCTTGCTCGAGCACGCCGCCTTCGACCTCGTCTACAACTACCCCCTCACCCTCCGGCGCCGGCTGCGGGAGCGGACGGAGCGCCGGGCCTCGCTTCCTCCGCGCCGGTGGCACGCGCTGCCCCTGGCGGTGCTGGGGGCCGCGCTGCTCCTCGGCATCGAGTACCTCCGGCGGGGGAGGGGAGGTCCGGGGCCCTCCCTCGGCGAGCTCTGGCTCCCGGTGGTCCTGGCCCCCGTGCTCCTGGGAGGGATCGTGACGCTGCTGAGCCGGGGGGCCTCGCTGGGCACGCGCCTCGCCCTCGCCGCCCTGGCGGGGGGGGCCGCGGGCGTTCTCTACGGCGGGGCCCGGGAGGTCCTGCTCGCCGCGACCCCCGGCCTCGCCGCCCCCGCCCGGGGAGCGGGCTGGTGCCTCCTCCTCTTCGGGTTGCCGGCCGTGGTCTCCGCCCTGCTCCTGGAGTTCCACCTGCCCCCGCCCCGGGCCTCGCGGGGGGCCGCCCGCGAGGCCG
>JAOZQC010000211.1:0-821 GCA_029932425.1 Planctomycetota bacterium
GCTTCCTTGCCGGCGTTGGCGTGGCCGGCCCCCCCGCCGCCGCAGGCGTAGTAGCTGTAGCTCCCGGACCTGTAGCGGCTGCCGCTGCCGCCGCCGCCCGCGCCGGTGCCGCCCTTCACCTGCTGGTAGTTGTAGCCGGCCTCTCCGTTGACGGCCGTGGACTGCTTGTAGGAGTACTGCCCGCAGTCCCCGCCGTCACCGCCGCCCGCGGCCGCCTTGCCGCCCTTCGCCCCGTCCTGCTTGCTGGAGCTCGTGGAGAAGTTGAAACCGTTGGAACCGTTCCCGCCGGTCCCCTCGATCGTGCCGTTCACCGTCACGTCCTTCTGCACGCGGATGGTGATGGGCTTGGTCCCCTTGAGGATCAGCTTCCGGCCCACGGGGATGACCAGCGACTTGAACTGCCACACCGACTTGGAGGTGGAAGAGGTGAGGGTCACGTCCCCGCCGCTGAAGTCGGGGGTGCCGTCGGAGCCGTCGCCCCCGTCGTAGAGCCCCGTCAAGTACCCCGCCTTCCCGGTCCCGATGGCGCTCCCCTTGCTCTTGGGATCCGCGGTGCCCCAGAAGGCGGTGGTGAGGTCCTCGTCGCGGAGCGTGGTGTCGTCGAAGCCCTCCTCCTTCGACCCGGAGACCGTCTCCGTGGACGCCGCCGTGGTGAAGGTGGGCGTCGCCGCGGCCGCCAGGTGGTTCCCCGCCAGGTCGCGGAGGCCCGTCTGCACGAGCACCGCGATGGTGGTGGTGTCCGGAGGCAGCGGCAGGCTGGGCACGAAGGTCAGCTCCGCGTACTTCCGGAGCGTCCCCGTGGACTCGTCCACGATGTTCCG
>JAOZQC010000211.1:831-6295 GCA_029932425.1 Planctomycetota bacterium
CTGGAAGGTCCCGGGCACGATGGAGTCCACCCCGGTGAAGGCCCGGGCCACGACCTTGAAACTGGAGGGGGTGACGCTCGAGGGCATGAGCCGGTCGTCGATCACCACCGTGATCTTCGTATTGGTGGCGACGTTCGCCGTCACTGTGGGCACGAGCAGGGACTCGTAGCCCGGCGCCGTGGAGTCGGGGAGCACCCCCACGCCGGTGGTGAAGGCGTTGGGAGCGGTGTACGTCTCCAGCAGGTTCCGCTGGTTCGTATCCTTGTCCGAGACGCCGTCTCTCTGCACCACCGGGGCCCCGCGGTTGGCCGGATCGTAGGCCGGGATGTGGATGGAGTACGTGGTGCTCTCCTCGAGGACGTCCGTGCGGGAGGGGATCTCCTGGACCTGCGGGTAGAAGGTCACGACCCCCTTCCCGGACGAGTTGTCCACCTGGAAGTACCCCTGCACCCGGACCGCCCCCGATCCCTTGTAGACCTGGATGGAGTTCCGGGAGAGCGAGTTCTTGTCCACCGGCTGGGTGAACTCGAAGACGATGGGCTCGTCGGTCTTCACGTCCGAGGTGTTCCCGTTCAGCGGGTACCACTTCGAGAGGTAGAGGCCGTTCGGGTCCTGCTCCAGGGTGAAGCCGCCGATCTGCCGGGCGATGCCCAGGCTCTCGTCCTCCGGGTGACCCGGCGGGTAGTCGTAGGGCGTGGCCCGGATGATCACGTCCGTCCGCGGGCTCGTGGGCGCCCCCAGGTCGTAGACCGAGTCCCACACGAAGAAGTGCTTCTTGCCCCAGGGGATCCCGTCCTCGTCGGTGTACTCGTTGTTGGGATCGGGATCCTCGGAGCCCGAGACCAAGTCCTCGCTTCCGGCGTCGGAGTAGGTGGTGCCGGAGAGGGTGACGTCGACCTCGGAGTGCTTGCAGGTCTTCCATTCCTCCCCGTCCGCTTCCACGATCTTCCCGTCGCCGTTCTTGTCCACCCCGTATTCCCAGTCCACCCGGGCGAGGTCGCCCTGGTCCGAGTCCTGGAGGTAGTAGGGGAAGACGATGTGGCCCCAGGTGTTCAGGGGCTTCTGGATCCGGGCGATGACCGGCGCGTTCTTCGAGATGGAGAACCGGCCGCTGGTGGCCGTGGTCCCCTCCGTGGCCCCGTAGATGTAGAGGCGGAAGAAGACGTTGTCGTAGTCGCCCTTGGGGATGTCCTTCTCCGAGAACCAGATGAAGAGGTGCTCCCCGGGATCGATGTCGGGCGCGTCGATGGGGTTGTCCACCGGGTCCACGAAGTCGGACCGGGAGGAGAGCGCCGTGAGCCCGGACGACTTCTCGCCGAGGACCGTCTGGTCCTTGATCGTGGCCGGCAGCCACTTGTCCTTGATGTCGTCGGAGAGGAGGCCCGAGTCGTCCGTGTCACTGGGCTTGATGCGGAACTGACCCACGATGCGGACGTCGTCGCCCTCGGGGTCGATGGCCCGCCAGTAGAAGCGCACCCCGAACGACCACGGCTCGGTGGCGGTGGGCGTCCGGATCTGCGCCAGCGGCGGGTAGTTGAAACCGCCGTCCGGTGTGAAGATCACCAGCCGCTTCGTGGCCCCCGCGGCGGTCTCCCCGCCGCAGAAGATGGGCCGGCCGTTCCGGAGGATCGTGTGGGCGGTGCCCTTCACCGGCTCCGGCATGTCGCCGTTGGGCACGTCCATGGTGTCCGTGGCCGGGTCGTAGATGTCGGCGGTGGCGGTGAGGGTCCCCGCCTCGTCCGTCTGGCCCCCGGCCAGGAGGATCTTCCCGTCGCCGAGGAGGAGGCCCGCCTGCCAGGCGCGGCCCTCGCGCATCTGGGCCGCGGAGACCGTCCAGGTGTCCTCCGTCCAGTCGAACGACTCGAGGGTCTTGGCCGGCGCGCTCGCCATGCCGCCCGCCGCCACCGCGGCCTGCGTGGCGTGGAGCGTGGGGGTGAGCGTCATGCCGTTCCGGCCCTGCGACATGTCCTGGTCGAGGTCCGTGGCGGTGAAGGTGTCGTCCCACGGCTCGTAGATCTCCACCTCCGCCGGCGAGCCGGCCGGCCCGCGGCCTCCCGCGATGAGCACCCGGCCGTCGGGGAGCAGGACCCCCCGGGCGTCGGTCCGGGCGCCGTGCCAGAGAGAGTCGGCGGTCTTGAAGGTCCCCGACTCGTGGTCGTAGATCTCCGCCGAGGAAAGGAGGTTCCCCGAGGCGTCCACCCCGCCCACGAAGAGGACGTCTCCGGAGCGGAGGAGGATCGCCGCGTGATGGGCGCGCGCCGTGGCGAGATGGGACGCGAGCCGGGTGAGCGTCTTCGTGTCGGGATCGTAGATCTCCGCGGAGGCGATCGCCGTCCCCGCGGCGCCCACTCCGCCCACCACGAGGACCCGGCCGTCCAGGAGCCGCGTGGCCGTGAAGTCCGCGCGGGCGTCGTTGAGCCCCGCGGGCAGCTCCGCCACCGTCCCCTTCGTGGTCTGGGAGAGGCCGGGGAAGAAGATGGCGGCCGAGGTCACCGGGGTCCCGGAAGCGGAGGGCCGCCCGCCGAGGATGAGGACCGTCTCGTCCTGGAGGAGGACCGCCCGGCCGCCCATGCGGGCCTCAGGCAGCTCCGCGTCCGGATCGGTGAAGATCGTGTAGTTGTCGAGGTGGAACGGGGCCGCCGTCACCACCCACTCCCCCACCTCGCGCTTGGCGTCGATGGGCCGGACCCGGAGGAGGATCCAGCCGTTCATGGTCCCCGCGTCGGCCACGGAGTCCCAGGCGTACTGGTGCGCGGTGCCGGTGCGGGTGGCCGTGAGGCCGGCCGTCCCCTCGCCCAGGCTGCCGCTCGTGGCCCAGCTCCAGGGGAGATCCTCCAGCTCCTCGGGGGTCTTGGTGGTGGGATCGTACCCCGCGGGCACCTGCACCCAGTCCACGGCGATCGTCACCGAGTCCCCGTCGGGGTCGAAAGCGGTCCAGTTGAGGAGCACCTGCTCGTTCACCGTCCCGTCCGCCGCGCCCTCGGGGGGAATCACCACGTCCCCCACCTCCACGTAGGGCTTGTTGTTGTTGTTCACGTCGAAGGCGTCGGAGATCGTCCACGCCCCCGTGTTGCCCCGGGCCGTGGGCCGCATCCGGAGCCTCACCCCGGGGAAGTTCTGGAAGATGGGGTCGCCGTACCCGTCCACCGCCACCCGGCCCGTGTCCGTGTACACGTAGTCCTGGGTGACGTAACGGCCGGTGGCGATGTCGGTCAGGCTGTCCCACACGAAGGAGTGCAGGGAGCCCGGTCCGGGGGAGGTGCCGAGACCGGTGGTGCCGTCCCCTCCCGCCGCCGGCGTGGCCGGCTTGTACTCGTCCTCGGCGATCTCCCCGTCCCCGTCGTAGTCCACCCCGAACTGGACCTCGATGTCCGCGGGATCGAACTGCCGGTCACGGATGTTGTAGACGATCGCGACGTTGGGGCCCACGCCGCGCGTGCCCTGCAACCCCAGGGGGGTCTGGAGCCCCAGGATGACCGGCGCACTGTCCTTGCCCTTTCGGTCTCCGCTCTGGTGGCCGCCGCCCCCGCCGCAGCCCGCGGCGAGCGCGGTGACCGCCAGCATCATGAGCACGAGGGCGAACGTCCGCGGTCCTCTCGATGGTCCTCGCATGGTGGCCGCACCTCCCAAGCCGTCCTGCCTGCCTGTTTCAGGGTACGCGGCACGCGCCGCAGCCGGTCGTTCCCACGAACCCGGCCCCCGGACGTGGGCGGTAGGAAGATGCGGAGGTCACAGAGCCGGCATCCTTCCCGCGGCCAGCCCCATGAACCGCGGCAGGTCTCGATCCCGGCCGTTCCCAGTCGAAATGGAACCGACCTCGGCAGGCTCCCCCGCGCCACGCCCGGGTACGCGGGAACCCCTCCCTGTCAGGTTTCCTGGGACAGGGAGAGGTCTACCCTGCCTGACAGGCGAAATGATACGGGCGAGGGCGGGGAGGTTCAAGCGAGAATCCCGGGCATTCGCCGGGATTCCGGGCGGAAAGGCGGACCCCCGCCGGACCGCCCGGTCGCGACAGAGGGGAATCGCCGGGCCCCTTTCCTCACCCCCTCCCTCCCGGACCCGCGGGGAGCCCGCCGCCGGCCGCCCCCCAAGGCCGTCCCGGGAATCCCGGTCCCGGGCGCGGGCGAAGTCCGGAGCCGGTCCGGCCGGCGCGGCTCGGGGCGTTCCCGGGCCGGGAGACGCGGAGCCCGCGCTCCCGCGGTGCCCGCAGTGCGGGCGGTTCATCCTCGGCCCGTCCGGCCGGGGGACCGGGAGCCTCGTTCCCGATGACGCGCGGGAAGCCCGGGGACTCCGCCCGACGTCGGCGATCCCGGCTCTCGTTTCCGGGGGCGCCCCCGGTATCCCCGCGGGCGGGCCGCCGCCGCACGGTTTCGGAAAAAGCTTGGCCGGACCCGCCGGGACCGCTAGGTTCGCGCCCTTCCCCTGCGGATCGGGAGTCCTTCGATGAAGGTGCGGATACGGAAGAGCAACCTGAAGCGGGCCCGCATGTGCGGGTTCCTCGCCCGCAAGAAGACCCGCGGCGGACGGAAGATCATCGCCCGCCAGCGCCGGAAGTACGGGCACTTCCGCGGCCCCGATCGGTAGCCCGCACTTCTCATCAGGACGCACGGCTCCCGCCGGGTTTCCCCGCCTCCGGTCGCGCGGCTCCCCTTCGCCGACCCGCGGGCGGCCGACGTCCCGAGGCGCCCGGACCTTCCCGGGGATCTCCCGCCGGAGACGGCCCGGGGGGGGACCACCCACCCCCGCGCTCCGGGGGGGGCCGTTCGCGTGAAGGAGGCACCTCGGGCTCCCCGCCCGGGTTGTAGAATGCCCCCGTGGACGCCCTCGAGGAGTACCTGGCCGCGCATCCCGGGGGGGTGACGCCCGCGGAGGTCGCCCGGGAGGTGCTTCACCTCTCCGGCCCCCCCGGCGTGGTGGAGCGGATCGCCCGGGAATCCCTCGGCCGCATCCCCGGGGCGGCACCGGGACTGGACGGGAGGTGGCGCCTCTCCCCGGAGCCGGAGGACCGCCCCGCGGTGGCCCTCGTGGTCCGGGCCACGGGCCCCCATCCTCCCCTGGACCTGATCCTCGAGATCGGAGCCGCGGAGGTCCGCGGGGGCAAGGTCCGCCGGATCCTCGGCGTCCTCCTGCGCCCGGCCCGCCCCTTCTCCCCGGAGGCCGTCCGGGCCGCGGGGGTGGATCCCCGGCGCCTGGCCGGGGGCGTCTCCCCGGCGGAGGCCCTCTCCCGCGCGGCCGCCCTGCTCGGGGGAGCCGACACGGTCTGCTTCGAGAGCGCGCGCCCGGTCCGCGTCCTCCGCCGCGCCTGCGCCTGCGCGGGCCTCGAGGTCGACGTTCCGCGGACCCTGGTCCTGGCGCCGCCGCTCCGGAGGAGCCGGTGCCTGCCGGCCCGGGGTACCCTCGAGCACGCCGCGGCCGCTCTCCGGGTCCCCGTACCGGAGTCCGGACGCGCCGGGGACCGGGCGGA
>JAOZQC010000212.1:0-1399 GCA_029932425.1 Planctomycetota bacterium
ACGGGACCCACGGCGCTCGTAACGGGGCCGCACTTCAATACTCCGACAGCCTGCTAGCCCGGAGGTTATGATCTCCCCATGCACTCGCGGATCGTGGCCATCTTCAAGCCCTTCAAGCTCGACGCCGTGCTCCAGGCGCTGTCCCGGCTTCCGGTGTCGGCCGTCTCCTTCGAGGAGGTCCGGGGCTACGGCCGGCAGAAGGGCCACCTGGAGCTCTACCGGGGGACGGAGTACTCCATCACCTTCCTGCCCAAGATGCGCCTGGAGTGCCTGGCGCCCCTCCCGGAGACCGAGCGGGTGGTGGAGGCGATCCGGGAGGCGGCGCGGACGGGCCGGATCGGGGACGGCAAGATCCTCGTGGTGGAGGCCGACGCGTGACCCCCTCCCCCACGGAGGAGTTCCTCTCCCTCTCCCCGGGAGACGTCCTCGCCTTCATCGGGGGGGGAGGGAAGTCCACCCTCATCCACTCCCTGGCCGCGAAGCTCGCGAAGGAGGGACGGACGGTCATCACCACCGCCACGCGGGCCTTCCGGCCCGGCCCCGGGGAGAGTCCCTACATCTTCCTCACGGACGAGCGACCCCTGCACGACCTCCGGGCGATCCTCGGGGAGCACGGCACCCTCACCGTGGCACCCGAGCGGGGAGAGGACGGCGAGCTGGCCGGTTACCCCCCGGAGGAGGTGGACACCTTCGCCGATCTCGCGGACTACCTGTTCGTGGAGGCCGAGGATGCGGGGGGAGCATCGCTCCCGGGCCCCGTGCCTCCGGGCGAGGTCCGGCCCGTCCCTCCCGTGGCGAACGTCCTGTGCGCGGTGGCGGGGCTCGACGCCCTGGGTCCGGACCTCGACTGCGCGGCCTTCGCGGAGCGCCTGGTCCGGCCGGGCGGCCTCCTCGACCCGGAGGCCCTTCCCGGGCGCACGATCCTCTTCCTGAACAAGGCCGACCGGCGGTCCGTGCAGGAGGACGGTGCCCGGATCTGCCGGGCGCTCCGCCCGCGTCTCGGCCGCGCCGCCTCCCGCGTCCGGATCGTCCTCAGCTCCGTCCGCCACGCCCTGCGCCGCCTGGAGTAGGCGGGGGACGAGGATCCGCCCGCGGGCTCCCGGCCCCCGCGTCCCCTCCGGTCTCCCCGCGCCGGGGCGGGGCGGATCCGGGGAGGTCGGGGCGGGGCCCCCCGCGCCGAGGAGGAGAGCGAGGGGGAGGGTCGGGCCGGTGTTGCTTCGCGCGGGGAACGAAAAGTGAAAAATCCATGCCTGTCAGCGATGTATGCCTGTCAGCGATGTTTCGGAAAACTGAAAAAGCTATGCCTGTCAGCGATGTTTCAGGGGATCTCTACGAGGAGATCGCCGCCGGGCGGGCCCGGGGGGAGCCCCTGGCTCTGGCCACCGTGGTCCGGGTCCGG
>JAOZQC010000212.1:1409-5265 GCA_029932425.1 Planctomycetota bacterium
CCGTGGGGGGCGGGCGGATGGAAGCGGAGGTGCTTGAGACGGCGGCGGAGGTGCGCCGGGACGAGACGCCCCGGCTCCTCGAGTTCACCCTCACCGAGGAGGAGCTGGGGGGAAGCGGGCTGCTCTGCGGGGGCCGCGTGGAGGTGTTCGTGGAATCGCTCACCGTGCCGGTGCTCATCCTCTGCGGGGGGGGGCACGTGTCGCTGGCCGTGGCCCGCATCGCCGATCTCGCGGGCTTCCGCGTGACGGTGCTGGACGACCGGCAGGAGTTCGCGAATCCCCGGCGGTTCCCCATGGCGGCGGAGTGCCGGACCGGGCCCTTCGGAGAGCTCCTGTCCGACCTCTCCCCGGGGCCGAACAGCTACATCGTCATCGTGACCCGGGGCCACCTCGAGGATCGGACGTGCCTCCTCTGGGCCCTCCGCACGCCGGCCCGGTACGTGGGACTCATCGGATCGCAGCGGAAGATCCGGAAGATCTTCGACGGCTGCCGGGATGAGGGCTTTCCCGACGAGGAGCTCCGGGCGGTGCACGCCCCCATCGGTCTCGCCATCGGGGCCCGGACCGCCGAGGAGATCGCGGTGGCGATCGTGGCCGAACTCATCGCGGTCCGGCGGGGCGCGGAGCCCGCCCGGGGGGAGGGGACAGCCGGCGGCTGAGGGGCGGCCGGGCCCGGCGGCGGGCCTCGGCGCGGGATTGAGTTTGACGGTCCCGCCAACCCCGATAGGATGAAAGGTGCTGCCCGAAGCCTGTCCCCGTCCGGCGGACCTCGCCGAAAAGAGGAGTGGGAACCATGAGATCACTGCGTGCCGGCTCGATCCTGGCCATCGCCGTCCTCCTGGTCGCGTCCCCCGCCCTGGCCGGGGATCTGATCCAGAAGACGGACGGGACCTGGATGGCGGCGAAGGTGAAGGGCGATCGCCCCGACATCAGCGACTACGAGAACTCCCTCACCGTGGTCCTCGCCGAGAACTACGACTACGTGATCTTCAGCCTGAAGGTCCCCAGCGGCAAGGCGATGCGGCAGAAGATCGAGACCTCCCTGGTCAAGAAGGTCAACTACTGGCCCATCCCGAAGGCGTGGTCGGACGCCGCCTCCGCCATGGACGAGGGCCGGTACGACGAGGCCCTGAAGAGGTTCGACACCATCGCCCAGAACCGCGGGGCGCGGTTCTGGATGCGCATGTACGCCCTCCGGAACATCGCGAAGATCTACAAGAACCGGGGCCGCCACAAGGACGTCATCGCCGTCAACCAGCGGCTCCTCCAGATGTTCCCGAAGTCGCGCTACCTGCCGGAGGCCAAGATCGAGACCGGGCTGGCCTACATGTACCTCGGCGACCTGGCGAGCGCCCGCGCCGCGTTCGCCTCGCTGCAGCGCGTCTCCGGTCTTCCCGCCGGAAAGAAGATGCTCGCCCGGTACTGGCTCATCTACCTGAAGCAGCGCCAGGGCGAGCTGGCGGGCAACAAGGCCCTGGTGACCCAGGCCCTCGGGGAGTACCGGGACCTCCTGGGCACCGCGGGCGAGGACCCGAAGCTCAAGGAGGTGGCCGTTCTCGCCCGCCTGGGCATCGGGGACTGCCTGGTGGCCCTCGGCAAGTACGCGGAGGCCCTGGACTTCTTCCAGAAGATCGCGGATTCCTCCGAGGACAAGACGGTGCTCGCGGGCGCCTTCAACGGTCTCGGCCGCTGCTACTTCGAGCAGCGCAAGTACAAGGAGGCCCTCGTCTCCTACCTCCGCACCGTGATCCTCTACGACGTGAAGCCCCGGGAGACGGCCCGGGCCCTCTACAACGCGGGCTGGATGTTCGAGCTGCTCCAGGGCAAGGGCTGGAAGGAGCGCTCCCGGCAGCTCTACGCCGAGTGCATCCGCCGCTTCGGCGCCGGCACCCAGTGGGGCAAGCTCGCCCAGGAGGGCCTGAACCGGATCCGATGATGGCGCCCGCGGGGACCTGCTTCCGGATCCTCGCGACCCCCCTCGCCGTCGTCGTCGCCCGCGTGTTCTTCGGGCTCGAGTTCTCCGGCGCCGCCGCGATCCCCCGGCGCGGCGCCGCCATCCTGGTCGCCAACCACCAGGGATACCTGGACCCGTTCTTCCTCCAGATGGCCACCGCCCGGCCGATCCGCTACCTCATGACCTCCGACTTCTACGACGTCCCCGCCGCCCGCCCCTTCTTCCGCCTGGTGGGCGCGATCCGCGTCCGGGAGGCCGGGCTGAATCGCGACTCCCTGCGGGCGGCCCTCCACACCCTCGCCCGCGGCGGCCTGGTGGGGATCTTCCCGGAGGGACGCCTTTCCCGGGACGGCCGGCTTTCCCCGGCGCTCCCCGGAGCGGCCTTCCTGGCCGCGAAGAGCGGCGCACCGGTGGTGCCCGCCCGCATCCGGGGATCGATCCGGGTGCTGCCCCGGGGACGGGTGCTGCCCCGTCTCCACCGCGTGCGGATCCGCTTCGGGCGGCCTTTCCGGGTCGCCGACGCCCGGGACCGCGCGGCCGCCCGCCGCATCCTCGAGAAGGTGGAGCGCCTGTGATCCATCCCCGGGACAGCCTCCGCATGCTCGCCGCGGAGCTGCGGGCCCTCGGGCCGCCGCGGGGACGGCCCTTCGACCCCGTCCGCACGCGTCACGCCGCCCTCCGCTACCGGGGGCGCGTGCCGGTGCTCTCCCTCACCGGGGAGCCCCGGGAGCAGGGCCGGGCCCAGGGCCGGGCCCTGCGGGGGCCCATCCGGGCGCTGAAGCGCGCCTACCTCGACCGCTTCCTGGCCTCCTGGGCGGCGGGGCCGGGAGGCGTCCGGGACTACCTCGAGCTCTCCGGGCGGCTCCTCTCCCGCCTCACGCCGGAGGAGGGGCAGGAGGTGGCGGGCCTCGCGGAGGGAGCGGGGATCGGGCGGGAGGAGGCGGGGCTCCTGCAGACCTTCCTCGACATCCACAAGCACTTCTTCTGCTCCACCCTGGCCGCCCGGAGCCCGGGAGGGCGGCTCCTCCTCGGCCGGAACCTGGACTTCCCCTCCTTCGGGGTGGCGCAGCGGTTCGGCCTGGTGGTCACCCGGGACCGGCCCGGCCGGCACCGGGTGGCCTCCGTCACCTGGCCCGGCCTGCTCGGGGTCCTCTCCGGGATGAACGAGACGGGGCTCTCCCTGGCCGTGATGGTGGTCTACTTCGTGGAGGACGCCCGGGACGGCCCGCCGTTCCCGCTCCTGTTCCGGCGGGTCCTCGAGGAGGAGTCCGGCGTGCCCGGGGCGGCCGCGAGGCTCCGGGAGGCGCCGGCCACCAACTCGAACAACGTGGCCCTCGCCGACGGCCGCGGCCGGGCCGCCTTCCTGGAGATCCGGCCCTCGGGCGTGACGCGGGGCGGCGGAGACCTTCCCGCGCGGACGAACCACTTCCTGGGCCCGGGCCGGCGCTTCTCCCTCCATCCCGTGTACCTCTCCTCCCACCTCCGCCTGGCCTGCCTCTCGACGCTCCACCGGCGGCACGGGGGGGTGTTCACCGTCCCCGCTCTCCGCCGCGCCCTGGCGCGGGCGGCGCCCCCCCTCGGGAACCTCCAGTCCATGATCTTCGTGCCGGAGGCCCGGACCCTCCTCCTCTGCCTGGACCGGGTTCCCGCGGCCCGCGGCCCCTTCGAGCGCCTCTCCCCGGACGTGCTCTTCGGACGGGGACGGCGCCCCCGGCCCGTTCCGGGCCCGTCCCCTCACTCGGGAAGGTCCTCGTAGGTCTCGCGACGGCGGCGCCGCGCCAGGAAGACCCCGGCGATCACGATGAGCCCCGCGGCCACCAGGAGGAGGGTGAAGAACTGCTGGGAGAGGATCGCGTACCACCACGGGTCCCCCTCCCGGGCGAGCCACTCCCGCCAGCGGCG
>JAOZQC010000212.1:5275-6275 GCA_029932425.1 Planctomycetota bacterium
CGCCGAACCGGTAGCGGAGCGCGCGCCCGAAGGAGCCGGTCTCCCGGACGGCGTCCAGGAGGAGGCGGAGGCCGCGGACGCCCTGCTCGGACACGAGGAAGCGCACCACGCTCTCCCCCTCCGCGTAGGCGAGGGCGGCGGGGCTCTCGGCGGAGGGGAAGGAGGTCCGGAGCTCCCGGAGGGGAATGAGGGTCCCCGCGGCCGCGGCCACGGGGAGGCGGGCGAGGTCGGCGCGGTACACCCGGGCTCCCAGGAGCTGCGCGAGCCCCTCCTCGAACCAGAGAGGAAGGCGTCCCGTCCCCCCCACCCGGGAGGGGAGGAGGAGATGGACCAGCTCGTGCCGGAGCACGGAGACGATGTCCGTGACCGCCGAGGCCCGGACCCGGGGCAGGCGGACCACCAGCGTGGCCCGGGAGGGCAGGGCCACCGCCGCCGCCCAGTCCGGCGACCGCCCCGCCACCCGGCGGAACTGCTCCTCCCCGGCGGCGAGGACCACCCGCACCCTTCCCGGCCACGAGAAGCCGAGGGCGGACTCCACCTCCGTGAGCAGGAGGGGGACCCGGTCCCGGTACCAGGCGGTGTCCCCGGCGGGGCCCTCCACGAGGACCCTCCTCCCGGCGCCCGCCGCGAGGGGGAGGGCGGCCCGGACCACGTCCGGGGCGGAGCCCGCGGCGCCCGGGAGCAGGAGCAGGAGGAGGAGGGCGGAGCGGGGGAGCATCCCCGTATCGTAACCGGGCCCTCCGGAATGCGTTCCACATCGCGGGCAGGCCCGCAGCCCGACGGTGACGGGCACGCCCGCGATGTCCTTTCTCGCCGGGGGAGGCGGATCCTCCCCCGCCGGCCGCGGTTCTTCAGCCGCCCCCTCCTCGCCGCCCGAATCCGGGGGCCGCGCGAAAAGTCGGAAGGTCAGGAGTCCATCGCGGGCACCTCCGCGATGTCCCTCCCCGCCGGGGGAGGCGGATCCTCCCCCGCCGGCCGCGGTTCTTCAGCCGCCCCCTCC
>JAOZQC010000213.1 GCA_029932425.1 Planctomycetota bacterium
CCCCCCCGATCCCCTCTCCCTCCCCGGGCTCCGCCAGCACTCCCCAGACCCGGGGCCCGGGATCCGTGAGGAGGCGCACGCGGGAGGAGAACGGCCCCGCCTCCTCCACGAGCCCCACCAGGCGCCGCCCCACCACCACCGCCTGCCCCCGGGCGACGCCCGCCCCCGAGCCCGCGGAGAGGAGCAGGGAGCGGCGCCAGAGGGAGACGTCCCGCCCCGTGACCTCGGCCTCGACGCGGAGGGGATTCCTCCGGAAGAAGGCGGGGTCCAGGGCCCGAAGCCTCTCGGCCCCGGCCAGGGCGAGGAGCCGGCGGCGGAGCCGGGCGTTCTCCTCGATGAGCCGGTAGGCCGCGTCCCGCCAGGGGTTCTCGGCCGGGGCCGCGGCCCCCACCGGGCCCGGGAGCAGGCGGACGAGCCCCCCCAGGAGGACGTCGCCCGCCCCCAGGGAGCCGAGCCCCGCGGGGACGAGGAGGGAGAGGAAGAGGACGATCTCGGCCCGGTGGCGCCGCAGCCGGGCCCCCGGCTCAGTCGGCTTCAAGGTCCCGCAGCCGGGCCCGCAGCTTGTCGAGCTGCTCGAGGAAGACCCCGGTGCCGCGGGCCACCGCGGTGAGCGGGTCCTTGGCCACGCGGACGGGCAGCCCCGTCTCCTCCGAGATCACCTTGTGCAGCCCCCGCAGGAGAGCCCCGCCCCCGGCCATGACGATCCCGAGGTCCACCAGGTCCGCGGAGAGCTCCGGCGGGGTCTCCTCCAGGGCGTCCTTGATCGCCTGGACGATGCCCCCCACGGGCTCCCGCAACGCTTCCCGAACCTCCTCGGAGGTGATGATGATCTTGCGCGGGAGCCCCACGGAGAGGTCCCGGCCCTTCACCTCCATGGACATCTCCTTGCGGAGCGGGTAGGCGGACCCGATGTTGATCTTGATCCGCTCCGCGGTCTGCTCCCCGATCATCAGGTTGTAGTTCTTGCGCATGTAGGCGATGATCGCCTCGTCCATCTCGTCGCCCGCCACGCGGATCGAGACGGACTTCACGATCCCCGCCAGGGCGATCACCGCCACCTCGGTGGTCCCGCCGCCGATGTCCACGATCATGCAGCCCGTGGCCTCCGTGATGGGCAGTCCCACCCCGATGGCCGCCGCGAGCGGCTCCTCGATGAGATGGACCTTCCGGGCCCCCGCCCGCTCGGCGGAGTTGATCACCGCCTGCTTCTCCACGGCGGTGATCCCGGAGGGGATGGCGATGACGATCCGCGGCCGGATCCCCCACCCCCGGTTGTGGACCTTCCGGATGAAGTAGCGGAGCATCGTCTCCGCGATCTCGAAGTTCGCGATGACCCCGTCCTTCATGGGCCGGATGGCCACGATGGAGCCCGGCGTGCGGCCCAGCATCTCCTTGGCCTCCGCCCCCACGGCCTCCCCGTTGTTCAGGACGGTGGTGGTCCCCTTCTTCACCGCCACCACGGAGGGTTCGTTCAGGATGATGCCCCGTTCGCGGACACAGACCAGGGTGTTCGCCGTCCCGAGGTCGATGCCCATGTCCACGGAGAACATGCCGAGAAGCTGATCGAGCAGGCGGAACATGGTGGCGGTCTTCTATACCCCTGGTAAAGGAACCCCATGAAAACGGGCGCCGGCCGGCAACCCACCGGCCCGCGCCCGATTCCGATCCGTCACGTGTTCTTCCGCTTCGCCCTCAGCCCGCGAACAGACCCTTGCCGTACCCCTTGAGAGCGAGCTCCACCACGATGAACGCGGCGATGAGCACGAGGGTGGTGACGATGATCAGCGCGTTGCCCAGGCCGTCTTCCTTGGCCTCCTCCACGTCGTCGACGAACTGGTCTTCTCTCGCCATCTTCTCTTTCCTCCCGTCCGCCTAGAAGCGCGTCGTGGCCCGGTCGCCGACCTGGATGGGCTGCTTCTCGACCGCCTTCATCGAGTAGCCGGAGCAGTAGTCCTTCTCCACCTTGTCGATGATCACCTGGCCCACGTAGTCGTCGCCGCGGTAGATCGTGAACTTGTAGCCTTCCTTCACCTTGTCGTCACGGCCCACGGAGAGGATGACGATGTTCATCTTGTTGTCCACGGCGCTCACGCGGGCGGCGATCGGGGGAGCGGCCAGGATCTCGGGCAGCGGCCCCACCTTCTTCTTGTAGGCCTCCACCACCATGTCCACCTTCTCCTTCGCCTGGGCCAGGGCGTTCAGGCGCTTCCCGAGCTCCGCCACCTGGTCCTTCATGTCCGCGATCACCGACTCGAGCCTCTTCTGCTCCGTGATCGCGGCGTTCATCGCCTCCGTGGCCTGGCGGGCCTTGGCGAGGGCCTGGTCCTTCTCGTTGATGAGCGTGTTCTTCTCGTCGCCGAGCTGCTTGATGGTGGCCATGGCGTCCTTGTACGTCTGGGACAGCTTCTCGAACTGGCCGAGGAGCGCGTTGTGCTTCGTGGCCACGTCCTTGTACTCCTGCTCCTTGAGCTGGAGCTGCTGCTTCAGGTTCTCCGCCTTGTCGACGGCGGTGCTCGCGATGGCCTTCTGGTTGTTGAAGTTGTCCTCGACGCTCTTCAGGCTGCTTTGAAGGTTCGCGATCTCGGTGTCCGTCTGCGCCTTGAGCTTGTTGAACTGGATCTTCCAGGACTCCTGCTGGCCCAGGAAGGTCGCCGCGGCTCCGAGAAAGACGATCGCGAGAAAGAGGTTGAGTACCACCAGGATCTTGGCGACGACGCTCATGCCTCACTCCCTCCAGGATGAGTGGTGACGGGGTGTGTCAGTTTTTACGACAAACGTCTCCGAATGCCCTAGGCGTGGCGATTATCGGGAGGCCCCCCCGGCCTGTCAAGACGAAAAGCAGGGCCCGGATCGACCTCAACCCTCTTCTCCCCAGCGGTTACCCGCCGGCCCCCCGGAGAGGGCCGCCTTCCGCCCCCGGCCCAGGAGGACCCCGGCCCCGGCCGCCGCCGCCAGGAGGAGGAGGGCCGCGGCGGGGGCGTCGCCCCATCGCCTCTGGAGGGGCCGGGAGCGGGAAAGGACCAGACGGGCGGCCAGCGTGCCCGGCACCTCCTTCCGGCGCCCCCGGGACGAGAGCTCCTCCACCCGGCCCAGGGGCGAGATGACGGCGGAGATCCCCGTGTTCGCGGAGACCACCACCGGCCGCCGGTTCTCCACCGCCCGGAAGAGCGCGATCTGGTTCGCCTGCTCCGGCTCCGCGGTCCCCGGGAACCAGCCGTAGTTCGTCACGTTGACGATCACGTCCGCCCCCGCGTCCAGGGCTCCCCGGACGAGCGCGGGGAAGCAGATCTCGTAGCAGATGACGGGCCCGTAGCGGAGGCCCCCCACGGAGAAGACCACCGGCCGTTCCCCCTCCACCAGGTTCGGGGTGAACCCCGCGTACTTCTCCACCAGCCGCCCCACGGCCCGGACCCAGGAACGGGGCGCGAGGCTCCGGAGCGGCACGTACTCTCCCCCGGGGACGGCGTGGAGCTTGTCGTAGCGGCTCCGGGAGAGCCGCCCGCCGGCCTCGAGGAGGAAGACGGAGTTCCGCGGCGCCCCGTCGGAGAGGTAGCAGAGGGCCCCGAAGAGGACGGGCCGCCCCCCCGCGGCCCGGGCCATCTCCGCGAGCTTCTCCGCCTGGAGGCGCAGGTACCACGCCTCTCCCTCCGGAAGCGCCTCGTAGAAGGGGTAGGGAAAGGTGGTCTCCGGCCCGATCACGAGCTCCACGCCGGGGTGGCGCCGGACCCCGTCCTCCATGAGCGCGGCGTGCCGCGCGAAGTTCCGGGACTGGGAGCGCTCGTCGTCCTTCACCCACTGGGGGATGTTCCCCTGGACGAGGAGCACCCGCGGCCCCTCCGCGGTGTCCACGGTGCCCGGACGCACCGCCCCGTAACCGAGGGCCGCCAGCAGCAGGAGGGCCGCGGGGGCGAGGGGGAAGAGCGCCCGGCGGAGCCGTCCCCCGCGGAGCAGGAGGAGGGAACGGACGAGGGCGGCGTTCGCGAGCACCACGAGGAAGGTGAGCCCCCACGCCCCGGCCAGGTCCGCGGCCTGGACGAGCGTGGACCAGCCGGCCTGGGAGTGGGCGAGGAAGAGCCACGGAAAGCCGGTGAAGAGGAAGCTGCGGACCCAGTCGAAACCCACCCACACCGCGGGCGCCGCGAGCAGGAGGGGCCACCCTCCCCGGAGGAGGAGACCCGTGAGGAGTCCCGCGGGCCACACGTAGAGCCCGGAGAGCACCAGGGCCAGGAGCGGGGGACCGGCGGGGGTGAGAGCGGGGTGGAGCCAGGAGAGGCCCACCGTGAAGTAGGCCGCTCCGAAGGCGAAGAAGGGCAGCCCCGCCCCCCGGCCCCTCGACGCCGCCACCCGGAGGAAGAGGGGCACGAGGGCGATCCAGGCCAGCCAGGCCTGGCCGTAGGGGGGAAAGGAGAGGGCCCCGAGGAGTCCCGAGAGGACCCCGGCCCCGATCCCCGGCAGGCGGCGCGGCCGGGAGGGCGCCCGGTCCCGGGCCCCCTCAGGCATCGGCGTCCGTTCCCGCCAGGTGCTCCAGGGCGTCGTCGAGGACCACCACCCGGGCCGGGCCGCCCTCCTCCGGCGCGGGTCCCCCCGCGGGCACCACCAGGAGGCCGTCCGCGGCCGCAAAGCCCACCAGGTCCCCGGAGCCGTTCCAGGACACGAGCTCGGCGGCGAGCCCCGAGGGGCCCAGGCGCAGGCGGCAGGGAAGGAACTGCTCCCGGGCGATCGGCCGGGGCCGCCCCGCCGCCAGGCGCGCGTCGAGAAGCGGCCGGGAGACGGGGAGCAGCCCGAGCATCCGGCGGAGGACGGGCCGCACGAACAGCTCGTACCCCACCGCGGACGAGACCGGGTTCCCGGGCAGGCCGAAGAAGAGGCGCCCCTCGAGATCCCCCACCAGGAGCGGCTTCCCCGGCTTCACCCGGACCCCGTGCAGCACGCGGCGCATCCCCATCCCCTCGAGCACGCCCGGCACGAGGTCCCGCTCCCCCATGGAGACACCGCCGGTGAGGACCACCAGGTCGTGGCCGGCGAGGGCGTCCTCCACGGCCTCCCGCGTGGCTCCCTCCTCGTCGGGAACGATGGGGAGCTCGGTGACGCGCCCGCCGTCCCTCCGGATCCGCGCGGCGAGGGAAGGGGTGTTCGCGTTGCGGATGCCTCCCGGCCCCGGCACCCGGTCCGGGGGCACCAGCTCGTCCCCCGTGGTTCCCACCGCCACCCGGGGCGCGGCGTGGACGGGGACCTCCGTGACCCCCGCGGCCGCGAGGACCGCGATCTCCGCGGGGCGGATCCGGCGCCCGGGCGGGAGCAGGCGCTCTCCGGCCCGGACGTCCTCCCCCCCGGGGCAGACGTGCTCCCCCGCCGCCGGGGCGTGGTGCAGGCGGACACCCCCGCCCGGGAGGCGTTCCGTCCGCTCCACCATCACCACCGCGTCCGCCCCCGGGGGCACCGGCGCCCCGGTCATGATCCGGGCGGCGGTCCCCGGGGGGAGGGGCGCCTCGGGGGAGTCCCCGGCGAAGATCTCCACCGCCACGGGAAGGTCGGCGGGCACCCGGGAGACGTCCGCGGCGCGCACCGCGTACCCGTCCATCGCCGCCCGGGAGAAGGGCGGCAGGTCGAGGTCCGCCACGATCTCCTCCGCCAGCACGCGCCCCGCGGCCCGGGCCAGGGGCACGCTCTCCCGGCGGGGCGCGGGCGTGTTGCCGAGAATGCGCCGCAGGGCCTCCTCCCGGGACATGAGAGGGCTCGTGGTCATGGCCCGCGAGCATAACGCGAGACCGCGAAAAAGCTATGATCCGCGGGCCGCGGCGTTGATACCATGCCCTCTCTTCCCACCCCGGAGATCTGCCATGGCCGCGACCATCGAAGGCACCTACGACGGCAAGGGGCTCCGCATCGCCATCATCGCCTCCCGGTTCAACGACTTCGTCTCCGCCAAGCTGGTGGAGGGGGCGCTCGACGCCCTCTCCCGCCACGAGGTGGCTCCGGAAGACGTGACCCTGGTCCGGGTGCCGGGGGCGTTCGAGATCCCGCTCGTGGCGAAGCGCCTGGCGGAGAGCGGCGACCACGACGCCGTCCTCTGCCTGGGGGCGGTGATCCGGGGGCAGACCCCGCACTTCGACTACGTGGCGGCCGAGGTGGCGAAGGGAGTGGCGCTGGCGTCGTTCCAGACCGGGGTGCCGGTGGTGTTCGGGGTGGTCACCGCGGACACCCTCGAGCAGGCCATCGACCGGGCGGGAGCGAAGA
>JAOZQC010000214.1 GCA_029932425.1 Planctomycetota bacterium
CGACTGGAAGCAGGCCCGGAAGGTGTACCAGAGGCTCCTCGCCGCGCACCCGGAGCACGCGGAAGGCTGGAACAACCTGGGGCTGGACCACGACCTCCTCGGCAAGACGAAAAAGGCCCTGGCCTGCTTCGAGAGGGCGAGGAAGCTCGATCCCGGCAACATCGACTACGCGCTCAACCTGGGGAACGCCTACTACCACGCCCGGCGGTACCGGGAGGCGGTGGTGGTGTTCGGGGACATCGTGGCCCGCAAGCCCGGCTCCTCCCAGGGCTACACCGGGCTGGCGCGGTCTTTGAACGCCCTCCGGCGGTACGAGGAGGCGGCGGCCGCCTACGAGAAGGCAATCGCCCTGGCGGGGAAGAAGCCGCAACCGGACCTCCACCTGATCGTGGCCGTGATCTACCACCAAAACCTCCGCCGTTACGCCGACGCCCACCGCCACTACGAGAAGTACCTGGCGGAGGGAGGGGCCGATCCGGTGGTGGAGCGCTGGAAGAAAAACTGCGAGAAGAGGATGGGGAAGGGGAAGAAGTAGCTTCTCGCTCCCGCCCGCGTCAGGATTCTCCGTGCAAGCCGGTCTCCGGAGGGAGCGGACTCGGAGGAATCCAGATGAGCAGGGACGGGAGAGTATCGGACCGGGTGGCTCGCATCGGAAAGTCCGCGATCCACGAGATGACCCGGTTGTCCCGGCAGGTGGAAGACGTGGCCTTCCTCTCGTGGGCCAAGCCCACCAGCGACACACCGGAGTTCATCCGGGAGGCGGCGGTCCGGGCGATCCGGGAGGGGCGCGTGGGAGGCTACTCCGCGCCCGCCGGGCTGCCCGAACTCAGGCAGGCCATCGCCGCGAAGCTCGGCAGGGACAACGGTATCGCCGCCGACCCCTCGGAGATCATCGTCACCGTGGGGGCCATCGAGGGCATCTCCGCGGCGGTGATGGCGCTCGTGGATCCGGGAGACGAGGTCATCCTCCCCGTCCCCACCTACTCCACGCACATCCGCCAGGTGGAGCTGGCCTCGGGCCGGCCCGTCCTCGTGCCCACCATGGAGGAGGAGGGTTTCCGGCTCGACCTCGAGGCCTTGCGCCGCGCGGTGACGCCCCGCACGAAGGCCATCCTGTACTGCTCGCCCGCCAATCCCACGGGAACGGTGTTCCCCGAGGAGGATCTCCGCGAACTCGCCCGCATCGCCCTCGAGCACGACCTCGCAGTCATCACGGACGAAGCCTACGAGTACTTCGTCTTCGACGGCCGGAAGCACTTCAGCATCGGCTCACTGCCGGAGATGCGGCGCCACGTGGTGAGCTGCTTCACCTTCACCAAGACCTACGCCATGACCGGATACCGGATCGGCTATCTGCACGCCGACGCGGAGCTGATCCCCCAGATCTCCAAGGCCCACATCCCCTTCGCCATCTGCGCCCCCGTGGTCTCCCAGTACGCGGCCCTCGCCGCGATCACGGGCCCCCAGGACTGCGTGGACGGCTATCGCGCCCACTACGAGAAGATGCGAAACCTGATGTGCGAGAGGCTCGACCGGCTCTCCTCTTCCTTCGCCTACTCGCGGCCCGGGGGGTCCTACCTCATGTTCCCCCGCATCCTGGATCCGGAGGGCGCCCGGGACTCCTTCGCCTTCTGCCGGAAGCTCCTCACGGAGGCGAAGGTCTCTTCCACGCCGGGGGTGGCCTTCGGCCCCCCGGGGGAGGGGCACCTCAGGCTCTCCTTCTGCGTACCCGAGGAGACGATCCACAAGGCCTTCGATCGCCTGGAGGCCTACTTCGGAACGTAGCCCGCGCTTCTCCGAGACACCGTTTTCACTTTTCGCCCCGCTCGGAGCGCCGGGAGGTCAGTCTCCCCGGGCGTCCGGGAGGCGCTCCACGGCCAGGTCCACGGTGTGCTCGTCCGTGCAGAAGGCGAGGCGGAGGTGGCCGGGGCGGCCGAAGGTGCCCCCCGGCACCAGGAGGAGGAGCCGCTCCATGGCCCGGCGGACGAACGCCTCGTCGTCTCCTCCCGGCGTCCTGGGGAAGAGGTAGAAGGTGCCCTCCGGGGGAAGGACCTCGTAGCCCTTTCCGGCCAGGGCCTCGAGGAGGCGGGACCGGTGGGACCGGTAGGGGGCCAGGTCCACCACCTCCCCCAGGCACCGGGCGACGACGTGCTGCCAGAGGGCGGGAGCGTTCGTGAAGCCGAGGATCCGGTTCGCGAGGGAGAGCGCCCGGACCAGCTCGTCCGCGTCGGGGCAGGCGGGCTGGACGGCCAGGTACCCGATGCGCTCCCCGGCGAGGGAGAGGGACTTGGAGAAGGAGTAGGCCATGAGCCCGTGCTCGTGGAAGCGGGCGGGGCTCTCGAAGCGGTCCGCCGTGTACCGGATCTCCCGGTAGGGCTCGTCCGAGATCAGGTAGACCGGACGGCCGTTCTCCCGGCCCCGCTCCGCGAGGAGGTCCGCGAGCTTCCGCAGGAGCCCCGCGGGGTACTGCCGCCCGGAGGGGTTGTTGGGGTGGTTCACGATCACCGCCCGGGTCTTCCGGCCCATGGCCAGGTAGAGGGCCTCCAGGTCCGGCAGGAAGTCCTCCCCCGTGGACACCGGCACCGGCACGCCCCCGTGGTTCATCACGTGGGCCGGATAGTCGGGGAACCACGGCGCGAGGAGCACCACCTCGTCCCCGGGATCGAGGACGGCCCGGAGCGCCACGTTCACCGCCGCGCTCGCCCCCCCCGTGACCACCACGTGGCCGCCCTCCGCCCCCGGCAGGAGACCGGTCCCGTGGAGGTGGGCGGCGATCCGCTCCCGCACCTCGGGGAGCCCCGCGTTGGGGGTGTAGCGGTGCAGGCCGGGAGGCGGATGGGCCACGATCTCCCCCAGGGTCTCCAGCACCTTGGGGGGCGGGGGCAGGACCGGGTTCCCGAGGGTGAGGTCCGCCACGTTCTCCGCCCCGTGGGCGGCCTTGAGCTTCCGGCCGAGGGTCCACATCCGCCGGATCGCCGACCCGTCGTCCAGGAGGCGCCGGATCTCCCGCGCGATCAACTGATCACCCCCCGCTCCGCGAGGTCCGCGATCTCGTCGAGGGTGAGCCCCACCTCCTCGAGCACGCTCTCCGTATGCTCCCCGTAGCGCGGGGAGAGAGGGAACTCGCGCCGCCCGGTCTCCACCGCCGCGGGCGGCAGGCGCACCTCGGTCCCGTCGGGGAGCCGGGTCCGGGTCAGGTGTTCCCGGACGCCGGGAAGCTCCCGCACGTCCGCCACGGAGAGCACGGGGGAGGCCACGAGCCCCGCCCCCCGGAACAGGGCGAGCAGGTCCGCGGTGGTCCTCTCCCGGAGCGCGGCCCGCAGCTCCCCGCGGATCGCGGCCCGGTCCGCCTTCCGCCCCTCGTTCGTCTCCCGGTCCGGCCGGTCGAGGGACGCGAACTCCGGCAGGGAGACGAGCCGCCGCCACTGGACGTCGTTCCCGATGGCGAGGTAGAGCCAGCCGTCCGCCGTCTCGTACACGTTCACGGGGAAGAACTCCCGGTGCTCGTTGCCGCTCCGCCGCACCTCCCCGGGCCGGGCGCCGAGATCGAGCAGGGGGAGGGTGGTCTGGAGCCAGGAGGCGGCGGCCCGCGCCATGGAGACGTCGATCCGTCTTCCGCGCCCCGTCTCCGCCATCTCCGCCAGGGCCAGCATCGTCTGGGCGAAGACCTCGTCCCCCGCCTTGAGGTCGATCATGGGGACCCCCATGAGGGTCGGCGGACCCTCCGGGTCGCCCGTGAGGTCCATGTAGCCGAGGAGGGCCTGGAGGGCGGGATCGTACCCCGGCTGGTCCGGGTAGTCCGGTCCCAGGGCGGAGATCCCCACCCAGATGAGCCGCTCGTTCGCCTTCTGGAGCGTCTCGTAGTCGATGCCCAGCGCCTCGTACCGCCGGGGCAGCGTGTTTGCGGCGAACACGTCCACGGGCAGGGTCGCCACGATCCGGTGGAGCAGCTCCCGGCCCTCGGGGGCCTTGAGGTCGAGGGCGATCGCCTCCTTGCCCACGTTGGGAGCCAGGTAGTAGCTCCTCCGGTCGGGTCCCGCCGCGGGCCGTCCCACGTAGCGGTTCGGATCGCCGGGGGTCCGCTGTCCGGGGCGGGGCGCGGACTCCAGCCGGATCACCCGCCAGCCGAGCTGCACGAAGCGGAGCGTGGCGTAGGAGAGGGAGAGGGCCTGCTCCAGGGAGAGCACGGTGCGAGGTCTCACCGCCGGTCTCCGCGAAGCTCCTCGAGGACCCGCTCGGGGGTCAGGGGGAGCCGGGGGAAACGCCCCCCCGTGGCGTGCCGGACCGCGTTGGCCACCGCGGGCGCGGTGCAGATGGCGGGAGCCTCCCCGATCCCCTTCGCCCCGTAGGGACCCTCCGGGTCCATCGTCTCCACGAACACGATCTCGGAAGGCGGGATCTCCGGGGAGGTCACGAGCTTGTAATCCCGGAAGGTGGGGTTCAGGACCCGGCCCCCCTCCACCAGGAGCTCCTCGGAGAGAGCGTAGCCGAGCCCCATGGCCAGCCCCCCCTGCACCTGTCCCTCCGCCCCCAGGCGGTTGATCACCCGGCCGATGTCGTGCACCGCGGTCATCTTGAGGACCCGGACCACGCCCGTCCCGAGATCCACCTCCACCTCCGCCACCTGGGTGGCGAAGGCGTAGGCCGCGGACACGTCCCCCTTGAACTCCCGGTCCTGGCTCACGCTCGGCGGCTCGTAGTAGTGGTGCGTGACCAGCACCTCGTGCTTCCCGCGGAAGTGGAGGCCCCGGATCACCTTCGCCAGGGGAGCCAGCACCTCGCCGTCCGACGCCCGGACCACCATTCCCCCCCGGAGGTCCAGCTCCGCGGCGGGGAGACCGAGCTGATCCGAGGCCGCGGCGAGGAGCTTGGCCCGCGCCTCGGCCGCCGCGAGGCGGGCCGCGTTCCCCGCGATGAAGGTGGTGCGGGAGGCATGGACGCCCACGTCCCAGGGGGTCACGTCCGTGTCGTTGTTCACCACCGTCACGTGGTCGAGGGGCAGGCCCAGCTCCTCCGCGGTGATCTGGGCGAGCACCGTCTCCGAGCCCTGGCCGATCTCGGAGGAGCCGGTGAGCAGCGTGGCCTTCCCGAAGTCGTCGAGCGTGAGGATCGCCCCGCAGCCGTCGCTCCGGTAGATCTTCGCCCCGCCCCCCACGTGGAGCATGGAGGCCATGCCGATCCCCCGCACCACGCCCGGCCGGCCCGTCTCCCGTCGCTCCCGCTTCTCCCGCCACCCCGACCGCTCGGCGGCGGTGGCCAGGCACTCCCGGAGACCGCAGCTCCGGAACCTGAAGCCCTGCCCGGTGGTCTCCCCCGGTTCCTGCGCGTTCGCAAGGCGCAGGTCGAAGGGATCCATGCCGAGCTTCTCCGCCAGCAGATCCACCGCGCTCTCCACCGCGAAGGTGGCCTGGAGGTTCCCGTAGCCGCGCATGCTGCCCGCGTACACGTTGTTCGTGTAGACGATCCGGCCGCGCATCCGAACATGCGGCACCCGGTAGAGCGACGAGAAGCTCTGCATCATCACGAACGGCGTGGTCGCCCCCCAGGAGGTATAGGCGCCGTTGTCGTGGACGAAGTCGATGTCCCGGAAGGTGAAGGTGCCGTCCGCCTTCGCCCCCGCCCGGATGCGGATCACCGTGGGCTGCCGGGTGGGGGAGTCCGTGAACTCCTCCCGCCGGTCGAAGAGGATCCGGACCGGCCGCCCCGTCTTCCGGGCGAGGTGGACGGCGATGGGCTCGTAGGGGTAGATGTCGAGCTTCGAGCCGAAGCCGCCGCCGATCGTCACCTGGATCACGCGGACCTTCTCCGGGGGCACGCCCACGATGCGGGCCATGTCCCGCCGGTAGAGGAAGGGGATCTGGGTCACGGAGTACAGGGTGAGGTTCCCCCGGGGGTCGAAGGCGGCGGCGATCCCCGAGGTGCCGAGGCAGCAGTGGGTCACGTAGGGCAGCCGGTAGGTCTCCTCCACCACCACGTCCGACGCGCGCTCCCCCTCCTCGACGTCGCCCTGGGCGTAGTCGTAGGTGAAGGGGACGTTGGTCCCGATGTCCTCCCGGACCAGGGGCGCGTCCTCCCGCAGGGCCTCCTCCGCGTCGAGGATGGGAGGCAGGTCCTCGTACTCCACCCGGATGAGCGACGCCGCCTCCCGGGCGATCTCCTCCGTCTCCGCCGCCACCGCCGCGATCTCGTCGCGGATGCAGCGGACCTGTCCCCCCTGCAGGGCGAAGTTGTCG
>JAOZQC010000215.1 GCA_029932425.1 Planctomycetota bacterium
CGCCGAGGAGGGCGCACGGGCGCTCCAGCGCCTCGAGGAGGGAGAGCTTGGCCAGCTCCTCGCGGGCGTCCTCCGCCTCCCGGGCGGCGGCGGAGAGGCTCAGATAGGCACCCACGGTGAGGCCCGCGAAGAGGAGCAGCATCGCCACCGCGTAGATGATCAGCTTGGATCGGAGCGGCATCGGGTTTCGGTTCTCCCGGCCGGGTTTGCGCTGCTATCCTCCGCCCGTGTCCGCGGGCGAAGAGAACCGGTCCCTCGGCAAGGACCACCGCGTGGAGCTCGAGCGGTACTCGGGCCCCCTCGACCTCCTTCTCTACCTGATCCGCCAGGAGGAGGTCGACATCCATGATATCCCCATCTCCCGGATCCTCGACCGCTACCTGGAAGCGCTGAAGGAGCTGACCCGGGTGGATCTCGACCAGGCGGGGGAATTCCTGGTCCTGGCCTCGCTGCTCATGGAGATCAAGACCCGCTCGCTCCTGCCCTGCGATGAGCCCCTGGAGGACGAGGAGCTGGATCCCCGGTTCGAGCTGGTGCAGAAGCTCCTCGAGTACCGGAAGTTCAAGGTGGTCTCGGAGGAGCTCCTGGCTCGGGCGGAGGAGTGGGCGCGGCGCTTTCCTCCGAGCCGCATGCCGCTTCCCCCCGGTCCTCCCCCCGACGAGGTGCCCCTCGGGGAGCTCTCGCTCTTCGAGCTGGCCACCGCGTTCTACCGGATGATGGACGAGGTGGGCGCGGAGGGTCCCCGGGCGATCGTCTACGACGATGTCCCCCTGGAAGTGCACGTGGAGGAGATCCTGGGCGCGCTCCGGGAGCGGGAGGCGATACCGTTCGCGGAGCTCTTCCCGGCGACGGCCGACCGCATCCGTATCTCGGGGGTGTTCCTCGCCCTCCTGGAGCTGGTCCGGAGACGACAGGTGAAGGCGGTGCAGCGCCGCCCCTTCGGCCCCATCGAGGTGCGTCTCCGGGAGGATGCGCCCCCCCCTTGATGGTCCCGCCGCGGGGTGGTAGCGTAGGGGCGAGTCCCCGGTCCGCGTCCGGCCCGCCGCGGCGTGACGAGGATCCGTCGCGCGGGACGGGGCGGGGACCCCCGTACTCCACAGGATCCCGAGTCCGGAGGCCGCCATGCGCCGTTCCAGCATTCTTCTTGCCGCTCTCCTCCTCCTCCTCGGCTCCCGGGCCGCGGCGGGGGAAGGCGTCCAGTGGGTGAAGTCCCTCGCGGAGGCCCGTAAGCAGGCGAAGGAGCGGGGGGCCATGATCTTCGTCGCCATGTTCATGGCCGGCGAGGCCGCGAACCTGGCGCAGCAGGAGGTGTTCCGGGATCCGAAGTTCGTGAAGGTCTCCCGGGACTTCGTCTGCGTGTTCGGCTGCCCCGTGCCCATGCCCGTGAAGATGGTGAAGATCGACGGCAAGCGGGTGGAGCGGTGCGCGTTCGCCCCCATGCTCACGAACGAGGATCACATGCAGGCGTACAACGAGATCCTCTCCGACTACGCGAACCTGAACACGGACAGCACCGGCGCCACCCGCATGCCGTTCAACTTCGTCATCGACGCGGACGGCAAGGTCCTCGACCAGATCGCCAACGGGGACAAGGAGTCCGGATTCGACGTGGTGGACGTGACGACGATGGTCTCGCGCCTCCAGGCGCTCGTCCGCAAGTACGGCAAGGGCATCACCGCGGAGGAGTACGCGGAGCTGAAGAAGCTCCTGGCCGCGGCGGAGGAGGAGCGGGAGAAGCGGCGCTACGACAGGGCCCTGAAGGCGGTGGGGAAGATCCTCTCCATCAACGACAAGACCCTCTTCGCGGACCGGGCGAGGAAGATCCGGGACGAGATCGACGCCGAGGGCCGGGCGGAGCTCGAGAAGGCCCTGGCCCTGGCCGCGGATCGGCCCCTGGACGCGGTGATGGAGATCGAGCGCCTGAAGAAGGTCTTCGCGGGCACGGCGGCGGGCCGGGCGGCGAAGGAGGAGCTCGCGAAGCTGAAGAAGCGCCCGGAGGTGAAGAAGCTGCTCCAGCGGCTGGCGGTGAGGAAGAAGGCGCAGAAGCTCCTGGCGGAGGCGGAGGCGCTCCTGGCGAAGAAGCAGTACTGGAAGGGCCTCCGGGCGCTCGACGCCGTGGCGAAGAGGTACGCGGACCTTCCGGAGGGAGAGAAGGCGAAGGCCCGGGCGGCCGAGCTGCGCGCCGACCCGGAGATCGCCCGCCAGGCCCGCGAGCAGGAGGCCGCGCGCTACGGCAAGAGCCTCCTCTCCATGGGCCGCTCGTTCGCCGCGAACGGACTCGTGGAACAGGCGCGCCGGAAGTTCCAGGAGATCATCGACCGCTTCCCGGGCACCACCTACGCCGAGCTGGCCCGGAAGGAGCTCGAGAAGCTGAAGTGATGCCGGGCACCGACGAGAGAGAGGCGGAGGATCCGCTCCTCCGGGTGGTCTTCCTGGGAACCCCGGAGGCGGCGGTGCCCACCCTTTCGGCCGTGCACCGGGCGGGGCACCGGATCCCCCTGGTGGTGACCCGTCCCGACCGCCGGCGCGGCCGGGGGGGAAGGCCGGGCCCCTCCCCCGTGAAGGAGGCCGCCCTCGAGTACGGGCTGCCCGTCCACCAGCCGGAGGACGTGAACGCGCCGGAGAGCGTGAAGCGGATCCGGTCCGTGCGGCCGGACGTCCTGCTCATCGTGGCCTACGGGCGCATCCTGAAGAGACCCCTCCTCGAGGTCCCGCGGCTCCTTCCGCTGAACCTCCACTTCTCGATCCTGCCCGCCTACCGGGGGGCGGCGCCGGTGGCCCGGGCGATTGCGGACGGGGTGAGCGAGACGGGCGTCACCCTCCAGAGGATCGTGCGGCGGCTCGACGCGGGGCCGGTGCTGGCGGTGGAGAGGGTCGCGGTGGATCCCGAGGAGACGGCGGGAGAGCTGGAAGCGCGGCTGGCCGCGGTGGGGGCCGTCCTCACCGTGCGCACCCTGGCCCGGATCGCCCGGGGGGAGGCGACCGAGACCCCCCAGGACGAGGAGAAGGCCACGCGGGCCCCCATGCTCACGAAGGAGGAGGGCCGGGTGGACTGGGCGCGCTCGGCGGAGGAGATCTGGCGGCACGTGAGGGCGATGCAGCCCTGGCCGGGTGCCCGGGCCGTCTTCTCGGGCGCGGCGCGGAAGGGCGAGCTTCCCGTCACCCTCCTCTCCGTGCGTCCCCATCCCGGGGGCGGCCCGGACGCTCCCGGGTGCGCCCCGGGCACGGTGACGGCGGTGGAGTCCGACCGGTTCCTGGTCCGGACGGGGGGGGGCACGCTGGCCGTCCACCGGCTGAAGCCCGCGGGGAAGAAGGCCCTCACCGCCCGCGAGTTCGCCAACGGTTACCGCCTCCGCCCCGGAGACCGGTTCCGTTGAAACACCGGTGACCGGCACGGCTTCCTCGTCTCCTCGGGGCGATGCCCCGGCGCCGGGTTCTCCGGCGGAACGCCGCCTGCCCCCCGCTCCGCGTCCGGGGTTCCTCAGCTCCCCAGGATCCGCTCGTAGGCCCGGCGGATCTCGCGGAAGCGGCGCTCCGCCACCTTCCGGATCTCCTCGTCGAGGTCCGCCACCCGGTCGGGGTGGCAGCGCTTGGAGAGCTCCCGGTAGCTCCTTCTCACCTCCTCCGCGGTGGCGGTGAGGGGGAGGTTCAGGACCTCGTAGGCCTCGAGGATGGAGGCGATCTCGCGGGAGGCGGGGCGTCCGCCGGAGGGAGGCGGCTCCTCCCTCCCGGCGTCCTTCCCCCCCGTCGCCCGCGGTCGCCCGCGGTCCCCGCCCCCGCCCCGTCCTCCGGGGTCCCCGCCGGTTCCCGCGGCGGGGGAGGCTGCCGCCGGGCGAGGAACTCCCGGCGCTCGGCGCGATGCTCCGCTTCCCAGACCTTCGCCCGCCGGCGGAGCTCCCCGCGCGCGCCGAAGGCGCGCACTCCCACGAGGTGAGGAGGGGAGAGCAGGATCTCGCCCGCGGGGTTCTTCTCCACCGCGGAGGCGGCGCCGCAGGCGGCGCACCGGAAGAGGAGCACCGGGCCCCCCTCGGCGGCGGTCCGGGGGAGGAGGAAGGAGCCGTACTCCAGGCGCTCCGCGGGAACGGCGGCGCCGCAGCACCAGCATCGGGCGCTCTGCTCGGGATGGCTCACGGGCCTCTCCGGTGACCGCAAGTGTCTTCCCCCGGGGAGGTTATCAGTTCGGAGACCCTCCTGCAAAGCACCGCTATCATCCTCACCCGTCCCTCCCCCCGGGAAACCGGGGAGAGGTGGACGCACACAACTCTTTGCTGGACATGTGGTTGCGCTTTCCTCCCAGGCCCGGTCCCGGGGATTCCGATGAGAGAGGCACAGGGGTTGCTTGAACCCCGGGTGCCGCCGGCCGAGGCCGGCCGAAGAGTGGAGCGCGACGACGCGCAGGAGGTGCTCGATGACTCGTATGTTCAACCGGTACTGCACGAGATGCATGCAGACGCGGAGGTTCTTCGAGCTGGGCGAGCACTACGTCTGCGAGCGTTGCCGCAAGCTCCTCCACAAGGTGGCCTCGAAGAAGGAGCAGTAGCCGCCCGAGCATCACCACGGCTCCCGGAGGTGTCCCGCTCCCCCCGCGCCCGCCCCGGGCTCCGGCGCCGCGGCCGTCCCGCCGCTCCCGCTCCCCCCCGCGGTCACTCCTTCTCCGGGTCCGCCTCCGGAGGGGGCGCCGGCTTCCGCGGCGGCGGCGCCTTCTTCCCTTCGGGTGCGGGTTCCGGATCCTTCTTCTTTCCCCCGGGGGCTCCCTTCGGGGTCTCCGTCCCTTCCGGCGCCGGATCGCCGCCGGGCGCCGCGGATTCCGTCTTCCCGGGCTTCGCGGCGTCCTTCTTCCCCGGAGCACCCTCCTCCCTCTTCCCTGCTCCTGCCTCCCCGGCGGGGGTCTTCTCCGGGGCGCCGGGCCGTTTCCCCCCCGCCTTCGAGTTCCGGAGGCGCAGGCGCTCGCGGACCCGGTCGCGCAGCGTGTCGAGCGGCAGGACGTCCGGCCGCTTCCGGAGCTTCGCGCCCGGGCGGAGGGGCACGAGGGCCAGGCCCTTCAGGCTGTTTCGGGCGATGAGCCGGCCGGTGGCGGGGTCCTTCTCCACGAGGAACTTCCCCTGGTTCAGGCCGAGGGGGAGGAGCTCGCCGCGGCGGTTGCGCCACAGGAACAGCACGACGGTCTCCCCCTTCCGGAACTCCGGGACGCCGCGGACGGGGATGCGGTGCTCCCCCACGGTGCCTCCGAAGCAGGTCACCACGACCTCCGCCCCCGCGGACCCCTTGAGGACCTCGTCCACCGCCACGCGCACGTAGGTGTTGATCGTCGCGTGGTCGGGGGTCCACCGGGCCTTCGACTCGAGCACGCGGCCCCGGATGACGAGGGTGGCGGTGTCCGTGAGCTCCTCCACTCCCACCCGCACCACGATGGCGGCGGAGGCCGGGAGGCAGGCCAGGAGAAGGGCGGCGGCGGCGGAAGCGGCGAACGGGCGGGAGAAGCGCATGCAAAACCTCCGCCACGATGCTATCACATCAGGACGCGTTGTCAGGGAGCCGGCGCGCCGGGATCAGAGCGACTCCTTGGTGAGCAGGAGGCGGCGGAGGTTCGACCGCAGCAGGCGGGCCTGGGCGGACGTGAGATCCCGGGCGGAGACGGCTCGTCGCGACCGGAAGATCGACCGGAGGAGAAGGCGGAGGTATCGCATGCCAACGGCCCCGGAGCTCGGGGTACAACGACGTTTCAACCCAATATGTGGGGTTTCGTCCCATCCTAGCGGACCCGGCCTTCCGCGCAAGCGAAATCCCTCCGCCGGCGGCCGCCGGGGACGCGTGGCGGGCGTGGCGGCCGCCGCGCTCGGCCTCCTCCTGGCGCTGGCGGTCTCCGCCCCGGGCGGATCCGGGGGGGAGCGGGGAGCGGCGCGCGTGGACCAGGCGCTGCGCGACCTCGCCGGGGACCTCCGGGCTCTCTGCGTCTCCGTGCGCCCCGGGAACGAGGCGGCGCCGACGCTGGCGCGCCTCCGCCGGCGGTTCGGCGTGGAGACCACCGTGGTGCACGTCACCCGGGGGGAGGGAGGCGACAACGCCGCGGGACCGGAGCTCTACGACGCGCTGGGGGCCCTCCGGACCGTGGAGGCCCGCGCGGCGGCGTCGGACGTCGGCGCCCGGGTCCGGTTCCTGGACTTCAGGGACTTCGGATTCGCCCGG
>JAOZQC010000216.1 GCA_029932425.1 Planctomycetota bacterium
GGGATCTTCACGTTGTTCCCGATGACGACGTTCGCGGCCACGAAGACGTTCTGACCCAGGCTGCAGCGGGCCCCGATGCGGGCGGACCCCATCACGTGGCAGAAGTGCCAGATCCTCGTGCCCTCGCCGATGGCGGCGCCCTCGTCGACGCAGGCCGTCTCGTGGACGTACGGGTTCGCGGTCATGTGCCTCGTCTTCCTTCCCCGGCGATCGAGTATAGGATCGGCCGGATCCGGCCGGAACTTCACCCCGCTTCCGGGAGCCGGGCGCCCCGGAAACGGGTTGACAGAAGGGGGCTCTTTGATAGAGTGGGCCAGGCTTGACCGGATCTTCAAGGGCAATGGCTCGCAGTTCCAGGCACTCGTTTGGATTCCGTCAGGTTGGAAGGGAGAACGATGAAGAACGGCAAGATCCTCGCACTCGTCCTGTGTCTCCTCATCGCCGGGTGCGCCTCGAACGTCGTGAAGAGCGAAGTGGACCGTGAGTACCGTTCCCGGTACGACTACGGCGAGCGGGTCGGCCTGTGGTTCGTCGATCGCTTCAACGACTTCTTCGACATCTTCCAGGCGGACCTCTCATTCGGCCCCGGCCTCTCCCCCACGTGGCCCCTGGTCAACGTCCACGCCACGGAGTTCGCGGAGGCGGGCGTCGGCTGGTTCGAGGGCACCAAGGTCGGCCTGAAGGAGCGGTCCTTCGGAGTCTGGGAGGAGAAGAGGAAGGAGTACGGGCTCGGCCCCTTCTACTCCCTCGACGTGCATCGCGTTCCGGTGGCGGGGACGAAGCACATCTTCGACCAGGCCTACGACTACACCGGTTGGGACCTGCTCGAGGCGCCCACCTCCAAGGAGGACGAGCGCCACTGGCTCGACTTCGGGGCGGGCGTCCACCTCCTGGTCCTGGGCGCGGACGTGAACTTCGGTACGTTCGAGGCCGCCGACTTCATCCTCGGCCTGAACCCCATCGAGCTGCTCCTCCGCCTGTTCAACTACGACCAGCCGATCACCGACTTCATGCACGACGACACGTGGAGCCGGGTGCGGACCGAGCTCGAGAAGACAAAGGGGCTCGGCGGGGAGTAGTCCCGGCCCGGGACGACCGGCGGGGGGCGGGGCCGCGAGAGGCGGGTCCGCCCCCTCTGTTCCGATACCGACTCCATGTCACCTGCACGCTCGCCCGCGCTGGCCCTGGCGCTGCTCCTCCTGGCCTGCTCCTCCACCACTCCCGAGCAGGATCGCGCCCTGGTCCACTACCGGGCGGCCCTGGAGCACTACCGGGAGGGCCGGATCGACGACGCCCTGGCCGCGGCCCGGAAGGCGGTGGAGGAGGAACCCGGATTCATCGACGCCCGGTGGATGATCGGGACCCTGCTCGAGCGGAAGGGGGAGCACGACGCGGCGGTGGCCGAGCTCCGGGAGATCCTCCGGATCGACCCCACCTTCCTGCACGCCGGCAACCAGATCGGCCTGATCCTCCTCGAGCAGGGGCGCCGCGAGGAGGCGCGGGAGTTCTTCCTGGCCTGTCTGAAGGCCGCGCCGAGGTACGTTCCCGCCCTGGTGAACCTGGGCGTCATGGCCCGCGAGGACGGCCGTGCCGAGGAGGCGATCGGCTACCTCGAGCGGGCGGTGAAGGCCTTTCCCTCCCACGGCAACGCCCGGCTGCAGCTCGCGCGGGCGCTGGACGCCGCGGGCCGGACCGAGGAGGCGCGCCGCCAGCGGAAGGAGGCCCTCTCCTGCCCCGATCTCTCCGAGAAGGAGAGGGAGGCGCTGCGGGCCGAGCTCGGAACGACGCCCTGATCGGGCTCCTCAGAACGGGATATCGTCCAGGTTGAACTCCTCGTCCGGCGGGCGGTCCTGCACCGCGGGCTCCGCCGGCGGGCGGGCGGAACGTGGGGGGGAGGCTTCCCCGCCCGGGGCCCGGCCCCGGGGCGGCGCGCCCTCGGAGCGGCCGCCGCCGAGGAACTGCACCCTCTCCGCCACCACCCGCAGCCGGTTGCGTTTCTGGCCGTCGGGGGTCTGCCACGAGTCGAGCTGCAGCCGTCCCTCGATGAACACGGGCCGGCCCTTGGAGAGATACTGGGACGAGGTCTCCGCCTGGCGCCCCCAGACCACGATGTCGACGAAGGTGGTCTCCTCCTTCATCTCCCCGTCCTGGCCTCTCCAGGACCGGTTCACCGCCAGGCCGAGATCGGCCACCGCGGTGCCTCCCGGGGTGTAGCGGAGCTCCGGGTCACGGGTGAGGTTCCCCATCAGGAGAACCTTGTTGTAACTGGCCATCTGTCCTTCCTCCGTTCGGTTTCTTCGGGCGGTCGTTGACCTCGGGCGTCGATGAACCTAGGATCATCGGCGACGTGGAGATCATCGAGAAACGAAAGTACCCCCGGGCCACGACGAGCTTCCCCCTCCGGCTCGGCGCGCTCCGATCCGCGAAGGTGGAAGACGTCTCCCGGGCGGGCGTCCGCTGCCTGGTCTCGGAGCCGGTGGCGCCCATGACGGTGGTGGGGCTCCTTCTCGAGATCCCCGTGGAGGGCGAGGAGGGGGACTCCTACTACGAGATCCCCTGCAAGGGAGTCGTGGTGCGGTGCGACGCCGTCCCCGGCGAGGGAGAGGAACCCCGTTACGAGGCGGCCATCCTCTTCCAGGACCTCACCCCGGAGGCGAGCCGCTTCCTGGAGACCTGGGTGAACGCGCATCTCAGTTCGCCAGCCGACTGACGTCGTCGTTCGCCCCGATCACCACCAGCACGTCCGTGGGGTCGATCACGTCCGTGGGCCCGGGGATGTCCACGAGACGCTCCTCCAGGATCGGTTCCCCGTTCTCGTCCCTCCCCACTTCCCTCCTCTTCTTGATGGCGACGATGTTCACCCCGTAGGCGTTCCGGACGTCCAGCTCGCGGATCGTCCGGCCGTGGAACTTCTCCGGGGCGGTGATCTGGACCAGGGCGTTGCCCTCCGAGATCTCGAGGTAGTCCACGATCCGGGGAGCGATCAGCTTCTGGGCCAGGCGGATGGCCGACTCCTTCTCGGGGCTCACCACCTCGCGGGCCCCGATCCTCCGGAGGATCTCGTCGTGGAGCGGGGTGGCCGACTTGACCACCACCCGCTTCACCCCGAGCCGGCGGAGGACCACGATGGCGAGCTGGGTGGACTCGAAGCTCTCCCCCATGCCCACGACCGCCACGTCCACGTGGTCCACCCCCTGCTCCCGGAGCAGCCGCTCGTCCGTCCCGTCCATGCAGAGGGCCACGGAGACGTGATCCCGCACCTCCGCCACGTGCTCCTCGTCCCGGTCGATGGCGATGACCTCCGCTCCGAACTCCGCGAGCTGTCGCGCGAGCACGGAACCGAAGCGGCCGAGCCCGATCACGGCGAACTTCTGCATCGGACCTCCTCCCCGTTCCGATCTCTACCACGGGGCGGTGACATCGCACCCGCCCCCCTCTCCCTCACCCGATCATCACCTGCTCCTCCGGGTACTCGTAGGTCCGCGGGGGCCGGGCCTGGCTCAGGGCGATGACCAGGGACAGGGGGCCGATGCGGCCCACGAGCATCACCACGCAGAGGGTCAGCTTCGAGAGCGGCGCCAGGGAGGGGGTGATCCCCGTGCTGAGCCCCACCGTCCCGAAGGCGGACGCCACCTCGAAGGTGATGGACAGGAAGTCGTGGCGGCCGCTCTCCACGAGCGTCAGGACCAGGGTGGCCATGACCACCACCGCGATCGCGCTCACCACGATCACCACCGCCCGGTTCACGGTGCCCTCCGGGAGCACCCGCCGGCCGACCTCCACCCGGCCCCGGTTGCGGTAGAGCGAGATCACGGTGAGCAGGAGCACCACCGTGGTCACCGTCTTGATGCCTCCCCCGGTGGATCCCGGGGAGGCCCCGATCATCATGAGCACCACCAGCACGAACTTGCTGGCGTCCCGGAGAGCCCCGATCGGCACCGTGTTGAAGCCCGCCGTGCGGGCGGTCACGGACTGGAAGAGCGCGGCCTCCACCTTCTCCGGGCCCCGGAGCCCGCCCAGGGTGGCCGGGTTGTCGGACTCGATGAGATAGAGGAGGAGCGCCCCCCCCAGGATCAGCACCGCGGAGGAGATGAGCACGATGCGGGTCTGCAGGCCGAGCCGCCTCCGCTCCCCCCCGCGGGCGAGCCCGAGCAGGTCCAGGAGCCCGCGGCCCAGGAAGCTCCGGCCGAGCAGATCCAGGACCACGCCGAACCCCAACCCCCCGATCACGATCTCCAGCATGACCGTGGCGTTCACCACCGGGTCGGAGACGTACCCCGCCAGAGACCGGCCGTAGAGCGAGAACCCCGCGTTGCAGAACGCGGAGACGGCGTGAAAGGCGGAGTGGAAGAGCCGGTCCCCCGGAGCCAGATCCGGGCCGAGCCGCGTGTAGAGGACGGCGGTGGCGACGGCCTCGATGGTCACCGTCACGAGGAGAATGCCCACCACCACGCGCACGATGGTCCCCAGCACCTCCAGGTTCAGCACCCCGCGCATCACCTCCCGGTCCTTGAAGCCCATCCCCTTGCCCAGGGCGATGGCGAAGAAGGCGGCGAAGGTCATGAGACCGATGCCGCCGATCTGGAACAGGATGAGGATGATGGTCTGCCCGAACCGCGAGAACTCCCGCCCCGTCTCCACGGTCACCAGCCCCGTGACGCAGGTGGCGGAGGTGGCGGTGAAGACCGCGTCCACGAAGGGGAGATCCCGGTCCGGGGCGAGGGCGCCGGGCAGGAGATAGAGAAGGAGCGTGCCGATGGCGATGATCACCAGGAAGGAGATCCCGAACGCCCGGGCGTAGTGGAACCTCCGGCTGGCCGCGGCCTTGAAGACCCGGAGGAGATTGAGCAGGAGGTTCACGAGCAGGTAGATCTGCGCCGGAACCGTGAACCGCTCGAGGGACGGCCCGCCCTCCTTCGCGGAGGGGACGACCAGGGACGCGACGAAGACGGCCCCCAGGAGCAGGAGAAGGAGGAGATCGGCCACCTCCTCGCGGAGGTACCGGCGGCGATCGGGGGCGAGCCCCAGCCCGATCACGTGCTGGAGCACGAAGATTCCCACGAACAGGAAGTTCGCCAGGCGCACGGCGAGGAGGCTCCCCGCGCTGTGCTCGAAGCCGCCGTATTCGAGCAGGGCGGGAATCACGGCCAGGACCGCCGCCACGCCGAAGAGGAGCGGAGCGGGGCCCAGCTCGGACAGGGCACGCCTTTTCCTGGTCAGGGTCAACGCACGGTCTCCGCAACCCACGTCGGAATCGACCGGGAACGGTCGCGGAAAAAGAAGCCCCGGCGGTTCGTCACGGCATCTGGGTCTTGATGATGTACCGGAGGATCTCCTCCTGGGCCTCCTGGGTGATCTCCCGGAAGGTGAGCCCCATCCTGGCCTTCTGGGTCGTCTCCTCCAGTCCCTCGATCCAGGCGACGCGCGTCAGGGCCTTCACCGGCACCTCGTAGGTGGGGAGGATGAGGTTCACCCCGATCATCATCCGCCCCGTGAGGAGGTGGCTCAGCCAGTCGAGGCGGGGGATGACCCCCCGCAGCAGCATGCCGCCTCCGGAGAGATTGGAGGTCGATCCCTCCCATATCTTGTCCAGCTCGGGGCTCTCGAGTTCGCGGTACAGGAACTTGTAGCGCACGGGGACGGAGATCTTCACCCGCGTGAACTCCCGCTTCTCGGAATCGAAAGCCGCCACTCGGACCTCCTGACAGGATGGAACGCCACCCCTTCACCTGCCTTCTCCATCCTAACGCGGATGCCCCGGGGTTCGAAGCGCTGACCCCCCGAGCCTTCGGCCCGCCTTTCTCATCGGGACGCACGGTTCCCGGCGGACCCCGCCGCCCCCGGCGGGACGGTTCCTCGCCACCCACCTCGGCGGGCCGCGAAGGCGCCCCACGACCTTCCCGCATCCACGAATCGAGTCGAACCGGGACGCCCGGCCCTTTCCGGCGATCTCTCGCCGAAAACAGCCTGTGGCCGGCCGCGGGTCGCACGCTCCGATGGAACCCTCTTTCCGCAGCGCAGGCACGCCCGCAGCCCCAATGCGCCGGGCACGCCCGCGCTGTCATTTTGCGCCGGGGGTGGCAGATCCCCCCCCGCCGGCCGCATCCCGCGCTGTGCACCAAGGCGATCGCCTCCTCGAAGGCGCCCTCGGAGATCTCGGGGCTCAGGC
>JAOZQC010000217.1 GCA_029932425.1 Planctomycetota bacterium
GCTCCTCCGTTATTACCGGAGCGCTCCCTCCAGGGCCCCCGGGCGGTCGTACAGCACCCCAAGGTTGGAGAGGGTGTTCGCCGCGCCCTCCCGATCGCCCAGCCGGGTCCGCTGGGCGAGCGCCTCCCGGAACCTCGCCTCCGCCTCCTCGAGGTCCCCCCGGCGGAGGGCGAGGGTGCCCAGGCCGTTCACCGCCCGGGCCGCGGCCAGCGGATCCCCTCTCCCCTCCGCCAGGGCCAGGCTCTCGCGGTAGAGCTCCTCCGCCGCCTCCCACTCCTCGCGATGGGCGCGCAGGGCGGCGAGGCTGGCGAGGGCCTCTCCCCGGGCGTCGTCGCTCCCCGCCTCCGTGGCCAGATCCAGCGCCCTTCGGAAGGAAGCCTCCGCTTGCTCCTCCTCCCCGCGGAGCAGGTGCACGGAGCCGAGGTGCACCAGGCTCAGCGCCATTCCCTCCCGGTCCCCCAGGTCCTCCCGCATCTGGGCCCCCACCTGGTAGCAGTAGAAAGCCCGGTCGATCTCCCCCCGCATCTCGTGCACCATTCCCATCCGGCTCATGGTCCGCGCCAGCTCCGCCCGGCCCCGCTCCCCCTCGAGCCTCTCCAGGGCCTCGGTAAAGGAGCGGAGGGCCTCGTCCAGGCGTCCGGTGACGCGGCACACCTCCCCCTTCAGGTAGTAGTAGGTGCCCTGCACGGGATCCGGAACCCTCAGGTCCTCCTCCCGGAGCCGGGTCGCCCGGCGCAGCACGGTGTCGGCCTTCAGGAAGAGCCGGCGCCGGACCAGGGAGTCGGCGGCCCTCACCAGCCACCGGAACGCCCGTTCCCGCTCCCCGGCGAGGAGGAGGTGGCGGGAGTACGCGAGCGCCGCCCGGGAGAGCCCCCGGCGCCCCAGGACGGTTTCCATGGCCCGGGCGATGCTCCGGTGCAGCCGCCTCCGGGCGCGTTGCGAGCGCGCCCGGTCCAGGCGGGAGAGGATCACCGGGACCAGGGTGTTCGTGAACCCCATCCTCTCCCCCGTCCGGTCCACGGAATGGAGGAGATCCGCCTGCTCCAGGGCCTCGAGATCCTCCTCCACCCCGGCCTCCGGTCCCAGGACGGCCTCCAGCAGCGAGACCTCGAACTCCTCGCCGATGGCCGCCGCCACCGTGAGAAGGCGCTGCTGCCGCTCCGGGAGGGGGGTGATCATGGCCCGCACCATCTCCTCCACCACCTCGGGGACCCGGTTCCGGAGGGAAGCCTCGTCGATGCGGAGTTTCCAGGCTCCCCCTTCCGCGGAGACGCAGGGCTCCCCCTCCGGATCGCGGGCCTCCCGGAGCCAGCGGAGCATCTGGACCAGGAGGAAGGGGTTGCCCCCGGAGCGCGAGACGAGCACGGGGAGCAGCCAGGGATGGTCCTCCCCCAGCGTGTTGCCGGGAAACACCCACTCGAGCAGGCGCCCCGCCCCCTCCTCGGTGAGGGGGGGAAGGCGGATGCGCCGGGTGTAGCCCGGGTTGGTGGCGAGCGCGGCGAACCTCTCCCGGAGATGGGCGATCCGGGTCCGGGTGAGCTCCGAGGCGTCGCGCGTGAGGGTGGTTCCCACCACGGAGAGTCGCACGCCCTCCTCCCGCGCCCGGCGGACGAGGGTCTCCGCGATCTCGATGGTCTCCTCGTCCGCCCACTGCAGGTCGTCCAGGAGGAGCACCACGGGCTTCTCCCGCGCCAGGGCCGAGAGCAGTCGAAACCAGAGGTATCCCCGCACGCCTTCCCGGGACGCGGGCATCTCCGCCCCCCGGAGGAAGGCCGCGAAGAAGGCCGCCAGGGAGGGATCCCGCCCGAACAGGGGATCGAGCTTCTCGATGACCCGCGCCAGGAGGCTCCCCGCCCCCAGGGGCTCCGACCCGATCCCGAAGATCTGCCGGGCCACGTCCAGCAGGCACTTCAGGGGCTCCGCGGCCTTCTCCATGGCCTTGCCCCGGAAGACGGTCCACTCCGTCCCGCGCCGCTCCCCCCCCCGGCCCGCGAGCTCCGCCTGCAGATCGTCCAGGAGGCGGGTCTTGCCGGAACCGGCCTCTCCCTCCACGAGAACGAAGACGGCGCCCTCTCCGTCCAGGGCCTCGGTCAGGGCCGCCCACTCCTCGTCGCGGTCCACGCGGGGAAGGTGGTAGTTGAAGAGGACCGACAACTCCGTCCCCTCCGGGTAGCGCGTGGCGCCGTGCTTCCCCTGCCCGTCCTCGTAGGTGACCGAGGGAGGCGGCAGCACGAACTCCCCCTCCCGGAGGGGCACCAGGTGGTAGCGGACCGCGAACGGCCGGCCTCCGCCCGTGGGGGGGACGGTGCCCCGCCAGACCTCCTCCGTCCCCGGAAGCCGGAACGTGTCCGGGTCGGGGACGGGGAGCGGCAGCTCCACGCTCCGGGCCGGGGAGGTCCCGTGGTTCACGATGGAGACGGTCACGGAGAGGCTCTCCCCCACGTGCACCCGGCGGGGCCTCACGTCCACCTCCGTGATCGTGAGCTTCACCGGCCTCTGCCGCCGGCGGAGGGGATGGAGCTCCACCGACCGGGCCACGAAGACGCCTCCGGGCCTCGTCTCTCCCCCGCACACCGGACACACCTCGGGCTCGTGGGCCGAGCCGTAGCCGCAGCGCCCGCAGGTCCGCGCGGGGGCATCCGCGGCCCGGAACCCGGGATCCTCCAGGAGATCGCGCAGGACGCCGGCCACCACCCTCATGTCCGGGGGCCGTTCCGCCGGGTCCTTGGCCAGGCAGGCCGCCGCGAGGGCGTCGAGCCGGGCGGGCACCTTCGGGTTCCGCCGGGAGGGGGGATCCGGGCGGTCCCGCAGGATCCGGTAGACCTGGGTCTCCAGCGATTCGGCCTTGAGCGGGACCTCGCCCGTGAGCATCTCGAAGAGCACCGCGCCGAAGGAGTAGACGTCGGCCCGGGCGTCCACGTCCCGGGAACCCTTGAGCTGCTCGGGGGAGACGTAGTACGGCGTGCCCATGCCGATCCCCTCGGCGGTGGCGTCCAGGTCCGCGGCCAGCACCTTCACCAGGCCCAGGTCGGAGACCTTCGCCACCCGGTCCCGGGTGAGGAACAGGTTCTCGGGCTTCACGTCCCGGTGCACCAGGCCGCGGGATCCGTCGAGGGGCTTCTCGTGGGCGAAGGAGAGGCCGAGGGCGCACATGAGCCCGATGTCCACCGCCTGGGGGACGAGGAGGGGGCCGTCGGCGGCGAGGAGGCGGGCGAGGGTCACCCCCTCCACGTACTCGAGGAAGAGCCAGGGGGTGCCCCCGAACTCCCGGACCGACCGGGCCTCCACCAGGTGCGGGTGGCGGCCCAGGCGGATCCAGGTCCGCACCTCGCGGTGGAAGCGGCGGCGGACCCGCGGGTCGTCCCGGTACTCGTCCTTCACCGTCTTGGCGGCATGCTTCTCCCCGGTCCGGAGATCGCGGAGGATGTAGACCACTCCCATGCCCCCGGGGTGGACCTCCAGGACCTCGTACCGCCCGTCGAGCGTCTCTCCCACCGCCATCATGATCGAAGGAGTCTACCGCACGTGGATGAGGAACGGATCAAGGCGGCGGGAAGCCCGCCCCCTACCGGTCGAGCAGCGCGATCCGCCGGGCGTGCCGTCCGCCCGCGAAGGGGGTCGCAAGCCAGATCTTCACGATCTCCCGGGCCGTCTCCAGCTCGATCATCCGCTGCCCCAGGGAGAGCATGTTCGCGTCGTTGTGCTCGCGGGCCAGCCGGGCCGTGACGGCGTTCCAGCAGAGCGCGCACCGGACCCCCTTCACCCGGTTCGCGGCCATGGCTTCCCCGTTGCCCGAACCCCCGAGCACGATTCCCCGCTCGCACTCCCCGCGGGCCACCGCCAGGGCGGCGGGGCGGCAGAAGAGCGGGTAGTCGCACGCTTCCTCGGAGTGGGTGCCGAAGTCCCGCACTTCGTGCCCCGCTTCCCGGAGGAGCTTCTTGATCTCCTCCTTGTAGGCGTATCCCGCGTGGTCGGATGCGATCGCGATCTTCATGGGCGCCACGTTACCGGGCGTTCCCGAACGGTGCGGAGGAAAGCCCGGGGCAGGTTTCCGAGGATCGTCTGGTACGCCTCGCAGGGGGTCCAGCAGTGGGGACAGCGTTCCGCCGCGATCTGCCGGCGGGCGGCGCGCGTGCGGGCGGCGTTCCAGATCCGGGCCAGGTCGAAGCCCGCCTCCCGGAGGTTCCCGAGCTTCTCGCCCCACATGGAGCAGGGGTAGACGTCCCAGTGGGGGTCGATGAAGAGGCTCGCGGAGAGGGCCTGGCAGGGAAGGGGGGAGCGCCCCGTCCGGTAGAACCGCCGGAGGAGCGACTGGTAGCGGTGCTCCAGCCACGCCACGGGATGCAGGGGAGCTCCCTTCCGGGCCAGGAACTCGTCCAGGTCCCGGAGCGCCTCCTCTTCCCGCGGCAGACCCAGGCCCACGTTCCGGTAGTAGTGGGCGGATTCCTGGGCCAGGTTCACGTGGAAGTCCCGGTAGCGGATCCCCGGCAGCCTCTCCTTCACCGCGGCGTGGATCCGGAACAGCTCCCCCCGGTTGAAGCGGGAGAGCGTGACCCCGAAGTAGACGCCCAGGTTGCGGGCGCGGAGCCCCCGGAGGGCCCGGAAGGTGGCGATGCAGTTCTCGAAGGCGTTCCGGCGGCCCCGGATCTCGTCGTGCCGGGCGCCCGCCCCGTCCAGCGAGACGGTCACCAGGAGCCGGGGCGGGGAGAGACCCAGGATCCTCTCCACGGTGCCTGCGATCTTCTCCGTCTGCTGGCCCGTGGTCGGGAAATCGAGCAGGTAGAGGTCCCGGTTCGTCCGCGTGACCGAGGCGGCGATGTCGAGGAGATCGCGGCGGGTGAAGATCTCGCCGCCGGAGAGGTTCACCCACGGGAACCCCCGGTTCCCCGCGAAGAACCGCTCCACCTCGTCCGCGGTCATCTCGTTCTCCACCTTCCGCTTCCAGATGTTGCACATGAGGCAGCGGCAATCGCAGCGGTAGGTGAGGATCAGGGTGAGCTTGTAGGGAGAGGGTGCGCGGCGGAGGTTCGACGCCAGGATCCGTCCTCCCAGGCGGAGGAGACGCAGGGTTCCCCTCACCGGCGCCTCCTCTCGAGGAGCGCGGTGCGGACCCCGAGGAGCGCGGCCCTCAACTCCGCGTCCCTCCTCGAGTCCAGGCGGGAGAGCAGGAGGTCCAGCCGCCGGAGCACCCCCCGGGAAGGGGTGAGCTCGTCGCCCGATCGCACGAACTCCTCCGCGCGCTTCCGGGCCAGCTCCGGCCGCCCCAGGAGCGCCGCGAGGGCCGCCGCGGAGAGGAGGGTGGGGCGATGGAGGTTCCGGTCCTCCGGGCTCCCCGCCCGCCAGGCGGCCGCCGCCTCCTCGAAGGCGGCCAGCGCCTGGCGGAGGAGATCCACCTGCTCCCGGGAGAGATGCCGGTAGCGGCCCTCCGCGGCCAGGAGCCAGCAGGCGTCCCCCAGCAGCGCCGCGAACTTCGGGTGACCCCGGGTGCGGGCCCGGGCCGCGAGCAGGATCGCCCGGGCCCCGGCGTGATCCCCCTCCCGCAGGGCCCGCTCGGCGAGGAAGAGCCGGGCCCGGGGGTTCTCCGGGTCGCGGGCCGCCACATCCTCCCAGAGCGCGGCCGGGCTCCGCCACGTCGCCGCCCGGACCGCGGTGAGCGGGAGGAACGCCGCGAGCGCCACCGCGGTGAGCGCCGCGAAGCGCGGCCCCCGGGCGGCGAGGAAGGCGGCGAGGATCGCGATCCCCCCCAGCGCGGGGTAGGCGAACCGATTGGCGACGAGGATCTTCAGGGGAAAGACGAGCTGCAGGAGGGTCACCGGGAACAGGGCGACGAGGACCCAGGCCGCCGCCAGGGTCAGGGGACGGGCCCGGGAACGGGCGCGGACGGCGAGCCAGGCGACGAGGCCCAGCACCGCCAGCCCCCCTCCGGCGAGGAGCGGGGCCTCCGAGGCCGGAGAGACCGAGAGCTCGAAGGTGAGGCCGGCGGGGAACAGGAGCACCCGTAGATAGTAGAGCCCCGCGGGGCAGAGGGAGAGGGCAAGATCCTCCGGAGGCAGGCCCATCCCTCCTCCCTGCGCGTAGCCCTTCCCGCCCAGCACCACCCACCGGAGAGCCGCGAAGGCCCCCAGCACGAGGGCCTCGAGCCCGGCGCGCAACGGGGGGTCGAAC